>JAGXNQ010000033.1 GCA_019894955.1 Promethearchaeota archaeon
CCAATAATTCTTCAATTTTATCTAAGGATATGACGTCTTGGAGTTTATCAATAAAATCCAACTTAGAATCAGGAACTGGTTCTTCTTTAACTGATTCTTCAAAAAATACTCCCGATTTGAGTTGATCTTGGATATTTATGGATGACATTTCCTCCCATTCAGCGATTTCATAAATCTTACAGGAAAATTGAAGACACTCTTCCTCTTTAGCCATGCACTTTTGTTCGAATATTGATATTCGGTATTCACTCTTTTTTATATTTAGAATGTAATTCGCTACGCTTTCTAACATTCCTGTTAAACCACACGCTAACCCTTCGGTGTTTGGATTTTTAATCTTTCGAAAATCAAAAGTATCCTCATCATCTTGACCATAACCTGCACAGATAGGACAGGTTTTAATTTTAATTTTATATTCACTATATTTTGAATCTTCAGTTATGATTTCTTCATGTGTTAAATCCCCTTCAGCAAGCTCTTTTCCGAATACTACTACCCATAGCAACTCAAAATATTCAAGAACTTTTTTAGGATTTCCAGGCATAAATTTGAACACAGTAGGATGTCGATTACAAGACTCATATGACGCTCTCTTTCCAATCTCCTTTAAAAGAAGGAGGGTATCTTCTTCATTCTCTGTGATTTCATTAATTTCTTTCAGGATTTCTCTATATAGAAGAGTGTAAAACAAAGAATTAGTACTTCTTCCAAATATTTTAGTTATTTTTTTTAATAACCATTGAACTGTTCCCATTGTTATTTACCCCCCTCAAGATATTTGTAGATATGAACACAAGTTTTATTGCCAAGAGTACGTGATTCTGTAATATTTATAGGTTCTAGAGCGAATAATGTCCCAGAGTTGGCATTAATAAGATTAACAAATTCAGCTATCATACTAGCGACTATTTCACATCCTGCTACTTCTATATCTTCAAAAGGATATTTACATAAAGCACAATCATTATCTATAACCGAAATTGTGTTATTTGTTGAGTTGATATCTATAGAAACCGTGCTATTAAGAATATTTTTATAAATAGTTGCTAACCCATTACTAACATTACTGATATCAATTACTTCAATAGGTTTCCAGTATTTCACATAAGTATGAGCAATATTTTGTCCCATTCTTTTCAACCTTTGTTTAATCTCAGTTAAACCATTATTTTTCATGAATCGTTGCAAGTGATAAATAGAATTCCTCATTTGATTCATTGTAGCTTCGGATTGTACCAATTCATTCCTAGAATAATTCATTATAAATCATCTCAAAAAATAGATTAAAATCTTAAAATTGTCATTGATTTTAAATTTTTTACTATTAATCACAGTATCCTTTGAAGTAAATTACACTATAATATTTTTTTTGAATTCACCGAAATCTTCAATTTAAATTGCATTTTTAATCTTATTTCCAAATTTCATCTTCATCATATAACACTTTAAAATGCCCATAACTATGGTATTTCTCTTAGTTTTTATAACTGAAACTAATATAAGGAAAAGAATATTATTTTCTTCAATAGTTCACTTATGACATAAATTTTTAATGGTAGATTAAATGACGAGCATCGAAGAATTAAAGGAGTTTGGTCTTGTGATTTCAGACGATATGAATCAAGGAAAGGTCATTATCGACGTATATACGAATTGGTGCGGTCCTTGTAAATGGCTTTCACCTATCCTCGAAAAATTAGATAAAGAAGGTTTAATTAAACTATTGAAAGTTGACCTTGACCAAAACCGTCCTCTTGGTAACAAGTTTGGGATAACGGCTATTCCTACTTTATTATTTTTTAAAGATGGTCACCTTCTGGAACATACAATCGAAGTTCAAAATGAACCAGTTGTCCGCAATGGTATAATGGTTGGTGCAGCGGGGGAACCAGTACTAAAAGAAATAATCTCAAAGATGTAATAAACTGAAATCTCAGTTTCTTTAATTTTTTTAATACAATTTTTTGATAAATATAATTTTTAAAAGAATTAATTTTAAAATTTAGTGAAAGTTATAGATATATAACTTTAGAAAAAACTATAACGTTTAAAATGGCAACCATAGATTTTGAATTTAGGAACCAGATCATCCAATCTGATATCGGTAGTACATTAGCTTATTGTTACCAATGTGCTACATGTAGTGGTGCTTGCCCCGTTGCTCAAGTCACTAATGGGCGATATAATCCTAGAAGGTTAATTCTAGATGCCTTACTTGGACTAAAAGAAAAGATATTCGGGAAGGAAAATGCATTTAGTATATGGGGGTGTACTGTGTGTGATACTTGCGATGAGGTGTGCCCCCAAAAAGTGGAACTAACTGAGATTTTTACTATATTAAAAAATATGAGTATAGATAGAGGGGAAGGTCCTGAATATTACACAACACAAGCAACAACCATCTTTGAAAATGGAAAAGCAATTCCAATGCAACCTGCAATAGAGCGAAGACGAGATCAATTAGGACTGCCTAAAGTTTTAGCTCCGAATGTAGACGAAGTAAAAAAACTTCTTGAAGCAACAAAATTAACAGATAAAATTAAGAAAGAAGAATAATCCTTATTCTTAATCTTTTTAATAACTAATTTAAATAAAGTAATACTTGAAATTTCAACATAAATTGAAGCGAATCTAATTCATTTTATCAAAAAAATAAGAAGGAGATGGTTTATATGAGGAAACCTATAATTGGAGGGAATTGGAAAATGAATTTAGGAGTTCCTTCCGAAGCAGTGAAGATGTTAAATAATTTAATATCTTTGGTAAGGAAGATCGAATTAGTTGACGTTGTTATCGCTCCCCCTTTTACTGTCCTTGAATCTGTCATTAAAGTAGCGAAAAAATCTAACATAAAAATAGCTGCCCAAAATATGTATTTTAAAGAAAATGGAGCATTCACAGGTGAAATTTCTCCAAATTTCTTAAAAAAAATGGGAGTGGAATATGTGATCCTTGGACATAGTGAGAGGAGGGATATATTTTACGAAACGGATGAACTAATTAATAACAAATTAATAAAAGCGCTTTCAATGGATATAATTCCTATTGTGTGTATTGGTGAACATCTTCATCAAAGAGAAGAAGGAAAAACAAAGGAGATTATTGCTTATCAGATGGAAAACACATTTAAAAATATCTCAAAAGAAGACATTACCAAAACAATAATAGCTTATGAGCCTATATGGGCTATTGGCACGGGAAAAACAGCAACTCCAGAACAAGCCGAAGAAATCCATTCTTATATACGATCGTTATTAGTATCCAGATTTAACGAAGAAGTGGGGAATAAAGTAAGAATTCAGTATGGTGGTTCCGTTAAACCAAACAATGCAGAAGCAATTTTTTCCAAAGATAATATTGATGGTGGTTTAGTTGGAGGAGCTTCTTTAGAAGCTTCAAGTTTTTATGAGATAATTAGAGCTGCGGAAAAATTAAAATGATCTAAGATCTTTTTTTTTATCCTAATACTTGATTAAAACTTGTTGCTAATTTACTGGGAAAGTCACTAAGATAGGATTGAGGTTCAGTTAACAATAGATAAAAATATGGTTCAAATAAACCATCTATAGTTGGACCAACTCCAGATTTAATAATATAGACCCATATAGGAGTATTATTTGAACGAAAAGATTGCCTGTATATCCATTCTAGTGGACTTATTTCTGGAAATACATCTATATTCCTCAATATCGAATCGATATCATTTAAATCAAACGTTTCTCCAAAGACCATTATTGGAGATAGATCAAATGAAGTAATGCAAATGGATAGTAAGCCATAATTTTTCATTTCACTAAAAAAGGAATGTGTTAATTGATCAAGCTTATTTTTATGATTCATAACCCGTGATCTTGCCTCAGAGTCAATTAAGATTTCTAAAATTTGATCTTCTTCATTTTGAAGTATTTCTAATGCGGTTACTAATGGAATTTTTGGAGCAATAATTGTGTCATATATCAATTTTATTTTTGCTTTTATAGAATTTTGTAAAAGATAAGTTTCTGTTTGAGTAGTAATCAACACATCGCCTCTATATTTTATTGGTGGATCCTTCTTTTCTGAAGAAAATTCAATAGTTTCGATCTTTTTATCAATATTTTTGGCAAATTCATACAAGGCTGATACTAAACCGGCATTTAACTCAAACAAGCTGTTAGGATCTGCAATAACATTTTTACTCTTGCTATTGGATGAGAAATCAAAAAATCTCAGATATAAATTAACACCTTGAGGGGGCTTTTTTAAATTTAAATGATAATAGGGATAACCCGTATTTGTTAAAACTGAAAGTTCATAAAATGTCATAATAAAAAAGAATGAGTTGTTTTTCGAATATACTACTTTTTTAGCTCATCTTATTATATGATTAGACTACATCTATTTAAATTAAATGAGTCAATATCAATATGATAAATTGATGAAAGAAATGATAATAATTTGATAGAATCAACTATTTGATAATGATTGCTGGTCTCCCCGGTAGAGCTTGTTTTGCTTTTTGATCTTCAGATTTTTCTTCATTGGTTATCTTAATAGAACAATTATATTTTTTTTCTAAAATAGGAGATATTTCCATAAAGAAATTCAGTTCTTCATTAGCATTAATAGGGGAATTAATGAATTTTCCCAAGTTTTTCATTATATTATTTACTATTGGCACTATAAACTTACCTTGTGGCTTAAATTCATCATTTGTCATTATGAGTTTAATTATATCTTTCTGTTCCTTGGTTTTTTTTACGATTTCCATAAATTGGGAGTAAAAATTAAATTTCCATTGAACAGCAGTAATTAGAGTAATTTCTGCAACTCTCGGTTTTTTAATAATTAGGATGATATGATTAATTGCGTCAATTGTATTATGTAAAAGATTCCATTTATAATCGTTTATTGGAGTAAGGAGGGTTGCATTATATTCTGGCCAATTAGCTAAACTTACAAAACCTTTTTCACCGAAATTTTCCCATAACTCTTCAGTCACATGAGGAATTATAGGATGCAACATTAAAATGAGATTTATTTTACATCTATTAAATGTAACATCATTTATTCCCTCAATTTTATATTTATTTAATTCAGAGGTTAATTGGATAAGTTCGTTTATAGCATCTCTAATTTCTATTTTTTCCATGTGTTTAGAGACCTTTTTTATTGTTTTGTTCAGATAATAATCAATAAGTTTATCACGGATTTTTACATCGTTTCTTACAATTTCAGGTGCATTATAAATTAAGGAATAGATATTTTTTACAAACTTATAAGCGAAATCCACTCCTTCATTTGACCACTCTAAACCTGATTTTGGACTTGCACCAAATAAGATAAAAAATCTTGAAGCATCTGCTCCATATTTTTCCATTATTCCAATTGGATCAATAGTATTACCCAAACTCTTGCTCATTTTTACGCTTTTTAAAACGTAGTCCTTACCACATCTTTTACATTTTTGGTCATGCATTTCCGCTTTCATGGCAAAAATACCACAATTGGGACAATAGGGATGAGCTTTATTTATCATCCCCTGAGTTAACAATCTTTGAAATGGTTCATCAAATGAATGCAATTCTATATCTCGTGCAACTTTTGTGAAAAATCTTGCGTAAAGTAAATGGAGTATCGCATGTTCGATTCCACCAATATACTGATCTACATTCATCCAATAATCCGCTATTTTTTTAGAATATGGTAATTTTTCAGAATGGGGATCGCAAAACCTAAAAAAATACCAAGAACTATCCACGAACGTATCCATTGTATCTGTTTCGCGTCTCGCGGGTTTGTTACATTTTGGACACTGAACTTTTAAAAAGCTTGTGCTTGTTATTAAAGGATTTCCCTTCCCTGTAAATTCAACATCTTCTGGTAACTCTACAGGAAGTTGATCATATGGTACGGGTAAAACTCCGCAATCATCACAATATATGATTGGTATAGGACAACCCCAATATCGCTGTCTTGAAATCAACCAATCTCTTAATCTATAATTTACAGTCTCCGATCCCTTCTCTAATTCTTCGAGTTTTAATGTAATTTCTTTTATTGCATTTTTATTATCGATACCATCAAACTCACCAGAGTTAACCAAAATACCTTCTCCTTCATATGCACGAGTCATTTTATTTACATTTAACTCATAATCAAATGGTTGAATAACAATTTTAATGGGAATATTATATCGTTTTGCGAACTCAAAATCGCGTTGATCATGTCCAGGGACAGCCATTACAGCTCCGGCGCCATATTCATAAATCACGAAGTTTCCTACATACATTGGAATTTCTTCATTAGTCATGGGATTAACAGCATTCTTCCCAATAAACAGCCCTTTTTTTTCAACTTCAATATCAGTACGTTCGAATTTATTTTGTTTAAGAACCTCTTGATAAAATTTGTCAAAATCTTTCTCATATTCAGTATTCTTTACCCATTCTTTTATCCACGGATGTTCTGGTGCGAAGACCATAAAGGTTACACCGAATAAAGTATCTGGTCTTGTAGTGAAGATATCAACCGTTCGTTCTTCATTGATAATTGGAAATTTAATTATAGTTCCCTCTGACCTTCCAATCCAATTTCTCTGCATTATTTTTACTTTTTCGGGCCAATCAACTGAATTTAATCCATCTAGGAGTTCTTCAGCATATTCTCTTATTCTTAAAAACCATTGAGTTAAGAATTTTTGATCAACCTCTTCATTACAACGCCAACAACGTCCATTCAATACTTGTTCATTGGCGAGAACTGTAACACATTGAGGACACCAGTTAACATATGATTCTTGACGATAAGCTAATCCTTTTTCATACATTTTAAGGAAAAACCATTGATCCCACCTATAGTAGTTAGGATCATGGCTATAAATCATACGTGTCCAATCGTAAGATAAACCAATCCGTTTTTGCTGTTCTTTCATAACTTCAATATTCTGGTTAGTCAACTCTTTGGGATCGGCACCGTGATCAATGGCAGCGTTTTCTGCGGGTAATCCAAAGCTTTTATGGTATTTCCCTTATTGAGAAATACAGTCATAACCCATAGGATATAATACGTTATACCCGCCCATTCGCTTAAATCGAGCGATTGAATCCCCAATTGTGTAGTTACGAAGATGTCCCATATGTAAGCTTCCAGAAGGATACGGATACATTTCGAGAAGGTAATACTTATCTTTTTCAGATTTCATATTACTTTCAAAGATCTTATCTTTTTCCCATTTATCTTGCCATTTTTTTTCAATTTCGTTAGGTTTGTAATCGGTCATTTTGAGATACCTAAATTTTATCTAGTTTCCTCAGATAAGTTATATATATTCCAATTTCTCATTTTTTATATTTTTTATTTTTTATATTCATGAATGGAAATAAGAAAAGAAGAGAGACAAAATATTCTACTCAGAAAAAACTTATCTTTACAAAAACATTAGGAAAATTAATGACGATAGATAAAATTAGAGTATCAATCGGGAGTGCTTCAGTACTTGGACTTTATGATAGCATACGATTCAAAGATCCTCCAACTACTTGCTATATCATGACTTATAAACAAGGACATTGTGTGGCAAATTGTGGTTTTTGCCCACAAGCGAGAGAGTCAGAAGGATCAACTGAAAACCTTTCTCGTGTCAATTGGCCAGAATACTCTTTTAAAGAATTTCTAACGAGATTGAGTTATTTAGCACCAAATAAACGTTTTAAAAGAATATGCATTCAAACTCTTAATTACTCTAATGCTTTTCACGATTTAGTTGAAATTATTACAGAGATTAAAAGAATTACGGATATTCCAATTTCTGTGGCAGCACCACCAATCTCAAAAGAAAATATGAGAGAATTAAAACTTATAGGAATCGATAGGATTGGTATTGCATTAGATGCATCAACACCGGAAATATTTAACAATGTGAAAGGTAAAAATACAAATGGACCTTATTCATGGGAGAATCATTTTGCAACTATAGAAGAGGCTTTAGACATATTTACCGATGGTCAAATAACTACTCATTTAATTGTCGGTCTAGGTGAAACATCAAAAGAAATTTTGGAATTAATCCAAAAGCTAAATGATCAAAAAATACGTGTTAGTCTTTTCGCTTTTACTCCAATTAAAGGAACAAAACTTGAAAATTTAGAAAGTCCCGAAATATTACAGTTTAGGAAAATACAATTAGGACGTTATCTTATTGTTAAACAAAATAAGCATTTAAAAGATTTTACTTTTAACTCTAAGGGGAATATTATTAAATATAATATAAATAAAAAAGAATTATGGGATCTTATTGATACCTCGGATCTCCTATTAACTTCAGGATGTCCTGGATGTAATCGCCCGTATTATACATCACGCCCCTCAGGACCAATTTATAATTACCCACGAGAGCTAACCGAAGTTGAGAAACAAGTAAGTTATAATTCTTTATTAAAATTTGTCAATTAAAGAAAAAATACACTAATATGAATGAATGGAGATTATTACCTATAGAAATTTATAATGGTTATTGGAACATGGCCTTAGATGAGGCTATATTAACATTAATAATAGAGAATAAATCTCCAAACACTTTAAGATTTTATAAATGGAATCCATCAACCATTTCAATAGGGCAAAATCAAAGTCTTTCTTCAGAGGTTGATACAGCTATCGCTCAAAATAAAGGATTTAATGTAGTTAGAAGAATTACAGGTGGAGGTGCAGTATTTCATGATAGAAATCGGGAAATAACTTACTCTATCACCTGTCCTATCAAATTCTTAGAGAATTTAAATGCCTATAAAGTAATTGAGCAATTTGAGATAATTGAAATGGGAATCATTTCTGGTTTAAAGAATTATGGTTTGGAATCAGAGCCAGGAATTATTCATTGCCCAGCTCTTTTTGTAGAAGGTAAAAAATTTTCTGGAAATGCACAAGTAAGAAAAAAGGGGCATATACTTCAACATGGTACAATTTTATTAGAGTTAGATGCAGACCTCATGTATTCTGTCTTAAAAGCGCCACATAATGTATCAAAATCAAGGATGGTTAAATCAGTATATGCAAAATGCATTGGAATAAAGGAGCTTTTGCCCCAATGGAATGAAGATAAATTTTTATCATCATTAAAACAAGGATTTGAAAATATATTAAAAATCAAGCTAAAAGAAGGGCAAATTACTAGTGAAGAATTTAAATTAGCAGAAAAATTAATGAAAGAGAAATATTCAAATCAAAAATGGTTGAATAAATATGATTGAGCATATAATGAAGAAAATTACGGAAAATCAAATGACATGGTCAGATTACGAAGAACTAATCTCATACGACTTTCAGGAGATTGAATCAGTTTTAAAATATGCTTATAATTTGAAAGTACAGAATTTTGGTAAACGATTAAAAATATATATTCCAAATCTTAAATTCCCTGCTATAAGTATAACTGGGAGCGAATGTGCTTTAAATTGTGAACACTGCAATAAAAAATATTTAGAAAATATGAAACCTCTTCTAACTAATACGGATTTAAAACAATTTTTAATCAATCATCATAAAGAGGGAGGAGTAGGAGCTTTAATTTCTGGGGGATGTGATCCTAACGGAGCTGTTCCTTTAAAAGATTTTTTAAATACTATTAAAGAAGTAAAACAAGAAACTAATTTAATTATCAACATCCATACTGGATTGATTAATGAAGATACAGCTATTCAGTTAAAAGATACCTCAGCAGATATTATCTCATTCGATATTAATATGGATGAGCTAATTATAAAAGACATTTACCATCTCGATAAAACAGTGGAGGATTACAAACATTCCTTGGAACTTCTTCAGAAAAATAGTTTAAATATAGTTCCGCATATTTGTTTTGGATTATATTATGGTAGGATTCACGAAGAGTTAAAATCAATTAAATTTATTAAAGATTCAATCCCTAATCCCTCTTTAATTGTAATTATAGCCCTAATTC
This sequence comes from Promethearchaeota archaeon, assembly GCA_019894955.1. GTDB lineage: Archaea > Asgardarchaeota > Lokiarchaeia > Sigyniarchaeales > SOKP01 > SOKP01. The sequence continues at coordinate 9,941 of JAGXNQ010000033.1, forward strand.
CCCCTAAAAACTCAGATTTTGAAATTCCAAAGCCAGAGGATATTTCCAAATTAATTGCTGTGATAAGATTAATTTTTCCTCAAACTGAAATTTCTTTAGGATGCATGAGACCTCGTGGAAGTGTAAAAATGGAGATTGAACAATTAGCTTTTAAGGCAGGTATTACAAGAATTGAGATCCCTTCTAAGAGTACTTTACAATGGATAAAAAAATACGATCCAAATGTTTCATTTGAGTTTTATTCTGCTTGCTGTGCCATTCCGGAGAAATACGAAAATAAAGCTACAAGTAAAGCGGAAGATATTAGGTCATATACGTTATTCTTAAATGGTGAAAATTAAAGATGAGTGAACACGTTGATATAATTGCATTAAAAGGAATACCAAAAATAAAATCGGGAGATAATTTAGCGAATATAATAATTGATTCTGTAAGTAAGTCAAATGCAATATTAGAAGAAGGGGATATCCTTGTTATTGCTCAGAGCATTGTATCAAAAAGTCGGGGTTTTTTAGTCGATCTAAATAAAATTGAACCTAGTGATTATGCTTATAGGTTGCATGAAAAAATGAAACCTTTAGCTATGATGGAAAATGTCCAGATCAAAGATCCGCAAATAATTCAGCTAATTTTAGATGAATCAAATAAGTTGATTCGAACAAGTCATGTTATGATTGTGGAAACAAAACACGGATTTATCTGTGCTAATGCGGGAATTGATAGGTCAAATGTAGAAGGAGATAATATGGTAACATTGTTACCTGAAGATTCTGATGAAGAAGCGAAGAAAATTTCTGATGAACTCAAAAATCGAGTTAATAAAAATTTAGCAGTTATTATTTCAGATTCATTTGGAAGACCTTTTAGAAAAGGTGCTGTTGGAGTAGCAATAGGAATTTCAGGAATAGATGCAATTTTAGACAAGAGAGGAAAACATGATTTATATGGAAAAGAATTAAAAAGCACCATCGTTGGTCAAGTAGATAATCTTGCATCTGCTGCCCAATTAATAATGGGAGAGGCCAATGAAGGCTATCCTATTGTATTAATTAAAGGATATAAGTTTGAAATAAACAACCAAGCATCAATTAATTCAATTATACGTGAAAAAAATTCAGATTTATTTAGAGAAAAAAATAGCGATAATGACATCATAAAAAACCTAAAATCAAGAAGGAGTTATAAGTTAGAATATTCTTCGAAGGAAGTAGATGAAGAACTCATTAGAGAATGTATTGATCTATCAAGGTGGGCACCGAGTGCTCATAATGGTCAATTTTGGAGATATATAATATTGAGGAAAGGTGACAAAAGATCTCAATTGATAGATAGGATGAATGAAAAGTTTAGGAATGATTTAATCAATGAAGGTAAATCAGAGTCTACCGTCAATTTAAAGATTGAAAAAACCCGAAATCAATTCTTAAAATCGCCCCATTTAATTTTACTTTGTTTGGATAAACAAGATTTAGAATCATATGAAGATGATGAAAGAAATTTGAATGAATTATTTATGGGGATTCAGAGTATAAGTTCTTCTGCGACTTATTTATTATTAGCTTTTGAAACTAAAAACTTATCGTCATGTTGGTATTGTGCGCCTCTGTTTGCTAAGACTATAATCAGAAGAGAATTAAATCTTCCAGAATCATTTATACCAATGGCATTTTTTACGGTAGGATATCCCATAGATGTTCCTAAAATTCCATTTCGTAAGAGTTTAGATAAAATTCTTTTCAAAATTAAAGATTAAAGTGGTGCTATGAATTGGGGGAAGATTATTATACTGTGCTAGCAGGAGGGGTAGGTGCAGCAAAATTTATTCAAGGATTGGTAAGAGTAGTAGATTCTAGCAATATAAAAATAGTTATAAATACCGGTGATGATATTGAACTGTTTGGGCTTAGAATTTGTCCAGATATTGATATAATCACATATAGTATTGCTGAAGTTGTAGATAAGGAAAAAGGGTGGGGTTTTGAAAATGAAACATTTAATTGTCTAAGCATTTTAAAAAATTATTATGACAATGAATGGTTTAATTTGGGGGATAAAGACTTAGCAATACATATATATCGTACTGATTTATTTCGTAAAGGTTTTACTAAAGCTCAAATCACATCTGATATATGTAAGAAATTAGGAATAAAAGCAAAACTCATTCCAATGAGTGATGAATCCGTAACAACATATATTGATACTTCTTTGGGAAAATTACATTTTGAAGAATATTACATAAAGCATAAATGCAAGCCTGAAATTTTAGATATATCCTTTAACGGTTCCAATAAAGCTAAACCTGTAAGAGGTGTCATAGATTATATTAAAAATGCAAAAAAGGTGATAATTTGCCCCTCTAATCCAATAGTGTCAATTGGAACGATCCTAAGTGTCAAGGAGATAAAAAAAACACTAATAAGTGTAAAAGATAAGGTGTATGCAATTAGTCCTATAATTGAAGGATCAACAGTTAAAGGACCAGCAAATAAAATGATGGATTTTTTTGGTTATGAAGTTTCAAGTCTTGGTGTCGCCAAATTCTACAAAGAAATAATAGGTCATTTTATAATTGATCGTAAAGACCAATCACTGAAACCACAGATTGAGGAGTTGGGCATAAAAACATATTGTTTTGACACCCTTATGACGAATATTCAAAAAAAGGAAAGTTTGGCGAGAGATGTAATCAATCTATGATTAAGCTAGGATGATTCAGTAACAGATTCTTCTATTGTGATTTCATTAGTGATTTCTTCTTTTTTAACATAATCTCCTACAGAAGCTAGAATTTCTTTTATTCTGCCTTCTTGTTGTAGACTTATGATTAAATTTCGGTGTTTTACATAAGAAATGATTTTTGATATAACGGGAAATAAAGATACAATAGGTAATAAGAGAACCAAAATTACTTCTGGAGAATACATTGCCACACTTTCTGTAATTGCGGGTGGTAAATTGAAAATATTCTCAGCAAACCAATGAGGTTGTATTACAATAAAACTTACTAAAATTAAAAGTATAATACGTGAGAAAAAGTTGATTAGGGTTGAAACCGCTAAACTTTGTGATTTAGGGGCAGAAGTTCTTGCTGTTAGAGTATCACGAGCCTCTACATCTTCCTTGAATAGTCTATTTATGTATGTTCCTAACCTCCTTGTTTTAGAAGCAGCAGTAATTAATCTCTTTTCTTCTTCCTCCAATTTCTTTTTTTCAATCATTTCTTTTACGTAAGAAAATCTTTCTTCCATTTTTAAGAGAAATTTGTTAATATTTGTTTTTCCTTCTTTATCAATTTCTTCTTTCCGCACCTTAGCTTCCTCTTTTATTTTGTCGATGTTTGCTACAACAAAATGAGATTCACTTTGAAGGATTACTAGCTGTGACTCAAGCCTGTTTCGTCTTTCTAAGGATGGCTTGGAAACGGTATCAATATAATTAATTTGAAATGCTAATTCTAAATAGATATATGAAACTATCGCTAGAGATATCACAGGACTGGCTAAGAACAGAAAAAGATTATCTATAGGAATCACTGAAAATGCGGGATCCAAGGGATCAGGAAGCGAACTGAGATATGGGTCGCTAATGTGCAAAAGATCTAACATATCGTTAAATCCAAAGATCATAAGAGGTACAACAATCATGATTATTAGGGAACCAACTACAAGCATATCGTGTTTTGGATTTGTTTTTAAAAAAGCTCTAATTGAATAAAATATTGATACTATGAATAGAATTTGGAAAGCAAATAAATAAAAATCTCCAGTAAATACAGAGATTTCGGACATTATGAGATCTGGGATTTCTGTTAAACCGGGTACAGTACCATTTGGAAAATTAAACCATAATCCAAAATAATTACGCATGAATGTATCAAGAAAATCAAACATAAATTGTGGATTTGGAGTAAAAATATTTGAAGTTATTATTATACTTCCTAAAGCCAATACATACACTAGTCCGAAGAAAGCATAGGTTATTATGTTTCTTATTCCTTCAAAAAAGGCCACTATTACTAATTCTCCACTTTCAGTCATTAAAACCTCGTCAAAATGAAAAACAGAGACAAATATTACCAAAATCCAAATGTATATGATAACTTTAACTATTTTTAATCCTAATAAATAATATCGCACCATTTTTTAATAAGCACTCCCTTTTTTCTTTGCTTCCACATATGTTTTTAATACATTTGCCATCATTTCATCTGGTCCCGTCGTGATGAGACTAATACCTAAATTGCGAAATTCCCGTCTAAGAAGCAATATATGTTCCATCATTTCCTCACTAATTGCTTCAGCTAATGCTTTATCAGTAGATGATAAATCAATTTCATGAATCTCGAACCAAGGGCTAAAAGGATTAATAACAATAATTGAATGATTAAAAGTAACAAGTTTTCTCACGGCTTGTGATATTTCTTTCACATTTCCTTCTAAATCAGATATTAGAAATATTAAACTCCTTTTTTGAAATCGTCGAACGAAATAATCTATAGCTTCAACAATTCTACTCTTTCCTTGAGGTTTTACCCTAGCAACAAAATCGAGGACTTGATAAAAATGTTCATCTCCACTTTTGGGTTTTAAGAATTGTAGATTTTTCTTATCTGAATATGAAAATATTCCTACACTATCTCTTCGTGTAAGAGCAACTTTGGTTAGTAACATGCATGCTCGAATTGCATATTCGAATTTTGTGTTCTCAATCGCACCCCCTGCCATGCTATTTGACGAATCCACTAAAATCATAACAGTTACGTCTCGTTCACTTTCATATTCTTTTACTATTAATTTTTGAGTCCGAGCACTTGCCTTCCAGTCAATTAATCGAAATTGATCACCGAAAACATATTTTCTCATTCCAAAAAATTCTGATCCAAGTCCTTTTTGTTTGGATCTTTGTAGGCCATAATTTAATTGAAGAGATCGCTTGGATCCGAGGATTTCAATCCTTTTTATATCTTCATATGGGGGATATACTAGAATATCTGAAACACTATTTGGGATTATTCTTTCAACAGAATTAAACCCTAATCGATCTTTAACGGTTACCGAAAGTGGTCCTAGGGGATATTCTCCTCTTACTTTAGGCTCAAGAACATAAGAGAATTTTATTAATCCTTTGGAACCAATCCGTGTAGATATGAAATTTTCACCAAGAACTAATCGAAAAAGTTGAGGATTATAATAGTCTCTAATTTCTAAAAGATCAAAGCTACTTTTTCCTGTATTTTGAATAATGACCTTAATATGAACAAAATCATCTTTAAATACCTTTTCTTTTTCAAGTTCTCTATGAACTCGTAATTCTTCTATATTCATCTTCCAATAAAATAGTGGTAAGCTAATAATAGTACTAAATAACAGGAGAATTGCAAAGAATATAAAAAAATAATTCACATATGCAAATCCTGCTGTTAGGAAGAAAACAGCAAGAATAATCATTGTTCGACCTTTTCCACCAAGCATTTAAATCTCCATCATTATCTTTATTTCTAGATTTTACCACTTTTCATTTGAATTATATTACTATTTTATTTGGTTAAAAAAAAATTTAAATTGGAACTGGAATATCTTCCACTATTGATCTCAGCACAGATTTTGCATCCAAGCCCTCAAGTTCACTTTCTGCTTTTAACAATATTCGATGATTAAGGGCTGGTATGATGAGAGCTCTAATATCATCTGGTGTGACGTAAGTTCGTCCGAGAATTGCAGCTCTTGCTTTCGAGCATTTCATTAATGTAAGCGAGGCCCGAGGTCCACACCCTAATGCGATTTGCGGATGATTTCGTGTTTTTATTATTATGTCCCTAACGTATTTAAGTATTCTTTCATCTATATAGACCATATTCATTATTTTTTGAGCCGCTAATAGTTCTTCGGCATTAGTGATGATATCTATTGATGGCATATCTCCTGAGATTTGTCTTCTCATAATTTCTACTTCTTCATCAATTTCGGGATAATCTAACCACAATTTAAATAAGAAACGATCAACTTGTGCTTCTGGTAAGGGATATGTTCCTTCCATTTCTACAGGGTTCTCTGTTGCAATTACAATAAATGGTTTCACTAATTCAAGTGTTTGACCTTCAATAGTTACTTGACGTTCAGCCATAGCTTCTAGAAGTGCAGCTTGAGTTTTTGGAGCACTTCTATTAATTTCATCAGCTAACACAACATTGGCAAATATCGGACCTTTTTGAAGTACAAATGCACCTTCATTCTGATCAAATATTTTTGTACCAGTTATATCAGAAGGTAATAAATCAGGGGTAAATTGAACACGACTGAAAGATATTCCTAATGTTTTAGCAAAGGTTTTAGCCATAACAGTTTTGCCTAAGCCAGGAACTCCTTCAAGAAGGACATGACCATTAACAAGGAGAGCTATGAAAAGCTGCTGAAGAATTTCTCCATTACCAACAATCACGCGACTTACTTCGCTTAATACCTCTTGTGCTAATGCTCTAATAGGACTTACATCCAGTTCTTCTCTTTCATAATACTTTGCTTTGTCTGGAGCTTCCATTTTATTTCACTTCATTTTTTTAATTTTTGTATTTTTGATTTTTAATTATATTTGGTTAACTTAATTTTCTTAAATATTGTTTGCAACCCATTCCATTTCAAAGAATAGAGTTTCAAAATCTTCTTCATTCTTAACTTTATTTTTTCCTTCTTTTATGGCAATTATTCGATCCATAAATCGAGTAATTCTTCTTATTTTTAGTTTTGTTAGATTTTGCTCTTTTGCAATAACCATATCTAACACATTTTTAGTTGTTATTTTTTGTCCTCTCAATAGATTATTTAATTTTCTTTCAAGTCTCCTATAGAGAAGCGTTAACGCTTTCCCATATCTTGCTTTCTCTCGATACCACTGGATTTTTTCAGCAAAAAATGAGGAAGTTCTAAACCGTTCTTGTTCTTCTTTCTCGTCTTGTTCCTTTACTTTTTTCTTTTGTTTTTTCTCATCTTTTTTTGGCAAATATTTTCTTAAGGTATAGATCGCTAATATCGGATATATCCATGCCGTTATCGGATTTGTAGATAGATGTATAACATATTGAATGATAAATCCATATATCCCTGCTGAAGTTAAGTCTCTTGAATATTCAGGTCTAATATGTGCTTCATCAAACACCACTATCCAATCTTCAGTTGGTTCCCCATAAGTTAGCCAATCGATTATATTAAGCCCAAATTGTCGATTATCATACAAATTAATGAGTTCATTATTAAATAAACTAGCATCAGAAGAAACGAATATACGACCATTACCAGTATCTTTTGCCATAAAGACACCTTGAGAATAGCCTCCTAGTGGCCATTGTGTCGGAAAGCCAGGAATCGATGCCGCAATTAGACTTATATCAACATTATCATCCTCAAATTTATACATGTGGTCATCATTTTTATCTACATAACCATACTCAGTTGATGATCCTACTACATCCCATCCAAAGTAATCAATGAAAGGTCCTCCAACAACCGTAGTAGCTTGGGATAAAATTACTTCATTAATACCCGTTGCAACAGGATGGGTTGTGAAGGATTGAATCACAGGAAAATCAGTTCTAGTATCATATGAAGCATTATCTCTTAGAATACCATTTGGGAAAATAGTTACGGGAATTGCTCCTGCTATATCAGGATCAAGGGCTCCCGCAATGAATATCTCCCATAATAAAGTACTCGTACTTCCATGATCATGACAAATGAGTATTGAATTTGTTGTTTCATTACCGAAAAAATTAATAAAGTAAGGAACTTCGAAAATAGGATTGTAATACTGATTTGGTCCAAGAAGAACTAACAAAACTGATTTATCTAATCGTTCTGTTGCACTCAAACTTGATTGAATAGACATTACATCATAATCTTGTGCTTCTATTGTGTTTCGGAATGAAGATGATCCATTCCAAGCATCATTATAGATTGAAAAGTTTTGATCATTCACTCCTCGGTCAAATATTGAACCAAATAATGGGATAAAAACGAATATAAAGATTATTAAAAATAAAGCATTCTTGTAGATTGACCCTGTTTTTGTTTTTTTCCGTGATTGTATTTCTCGTGATTTTTGAGCTGTAGTTTTTCTAATGAAAATGAACAACCCCAATCCAACAAATATTGCTGTAACGTAGCATAATAAAGGAACGTAAGTTATGAAAATTGGAAGTTCTGAGCCAGGATTATTCTTTTGATAAATTGTAACAAAATCTTCAAGAAAAACGCCGTAAAATAAGAGGAAGATTATGAAAAATGAATATAAAATTCCCTTTGATAAATTCACATTCTTCTCAGAAACTTTTCCAATACTTGACATTAGGTCATCCTTATTATTTTTTTTTTAGTTATGCTTCTATTCAAATACCTCTTCAATTAAAAACTCATTGCAGGCAAAGATTTTCCAGTCACTTCATTGTATAGAGTGGAAAATAATTGCACGGTAAAATTTATTTCTTTACTCGTGGGTTCTATTCCCCCATAAATGATATCTTCAATTTTTTTTATGAAAGGATACACTGATTCTGGTTTTTGATCTAATTCATTGACACACGTGATTGCATATTCTCTTATGGTTTGATAAGCTAAACGTGGTTTTTTAAATTTTAAAGTAATTATATCATTGTAAACCAAATATATGTAAGCAATAGCTTCTTTTGCCCGATGAGATTGAACAAGTACTTTGACATTATCAAACTTTTGTCGAATGTCTACTTCTGGTTCAATCATTTTTTTATTCTTTTTTGCCATTTTCTTTTCCTTTATTTTATTTTTTCATTTTTATTTCTTTATTTTATTATTATCCTAGTTTAAAACGAAATTATATCCAGTAAGTTCATGATAAATTGGTGAAAATAATTCTATAGTATTAAAAAAATCTATATCTGATATACGGTACGGTTTTGCATATATAATTTCTTCTACTTTTTGAATGAATGGGTAGATATTAGTAGGGGATAAATTAAATTCTTTCACAGAGATTATAGCAAAGTCTCGAATTGTTTCATTATCGTTACGAGTTTTACCAAATTTTGCTTGGACTAAATCCAAATATATGGCATTAAATAAATATGAAAGCGATTCTTCTAATCTTCCCGTATCTTTCAATATCAGTAAATTTTTAATTCTATTCTCAAGAGGTAAATTAACTACTCGAGATTCTCTATCTTGTTTTTTATAATGATAATATCCATAAATTGATAATCCAACTACTATTCCAACAATAATCGGTATAAATATTGAGAAAAATAATGCAAATGGAGGGTCACTAACTGGTGGGGGGGTTATAGGTGGAGGTGCAGCTTCAACGGTTATAAAATATTGAGTTGAAATATCCTTTCCAAGAAAATTATCTACTTCTATTTCTAAGAGAACTAATCCTATACCTGCTCCTAATGCATGTGGGTAATCAAAACGCCCACTGACGTCAGTTGTAACCGCAGTAATCTGAGTACCGTTATAGAATATCCTGATGTATCTATTGCTGATTAATATACTAGGATCACTACTGGAAACTAATTGCCCTCTAATTCGAAAATTTCTATTTTCAGATATAGGTGTAGGCAGATTCCAATTACATGAGACATTTGAAAATAATTTAGTGTTGTAAATATATGATTCTGAATAACTAATAACTGGATTTAATGTATAATTTAATTTTAATGTTAGATCATCAATCCCAATATCGGGTACAGGGATAAAATATTGAATTTTACCATTATTGTCAGTGAATCCACTACCCCAAGATTGTAAAGTAGACCCTTGGTACCAATGATAATCGAAATTTTGAAATGCAATGCCAGTACCATTCTCATATCTTAAATGACCTTCAAAATAAAAGATTTCACCAAGTATTATTGGATCTGTTGGATCATATGTTTCAAAATAAGAATTAGTACTCACATCAATATTATAATGTGTCCTGTATTCTACGTCACCAGGAGGAACAGGATTAGAAACCTTAACTTCTAATCGATGATTAGCGAAAACATTCAGAAAATTTCCAATATTATAATCAATTTGGAAGTAACCTCCACCAGAAGTGATATCGTTAAACGCAGAATAAAGGGTACCATCAACTTCCATTACTACAGTATACCCATCTTTTCCAACGCTTGTAATTCTATTCCAAAGTCTCCCTTGAACACTAATTATACTATTAGTTTGAATTCGAGTTCCGTTGAAAATACTTGGATTTAAATCCAATGTTGCCCAAGTACCTGAGAGATTTAAGTTTTCTTCATTTTCTGATTGAGTGGTATTAAATTGACCAAAGTACACGAAAGATAACAATGATATACAGATTAGGAA
>JAGXNQ010000034.1 GCA_019894955.1 Promethearchaeota archaeon
CCTAATGATTATTTAGCAGGATTTCCATGGCACCCTCATCGAGGAATAGAAACAATTACTTACATGATCCACGGTCAAATAGAACATGGAGATAGCATGGATAATACCGGAGTTATTGGAGCGGGGGATGTTCAGTGGATGACCGCGGGGAGCGGGATAATACATCAAGAAATGCCGAAGAAAAATATAAATGATCCTCTCTTAGCTGGCTTTCAATTATGGGCAAATCTTCCTGCTTCTCATAAAATGATGGATCCTCGCTATCGAGATATTAAAAAAGAGCAGATACCAGAAGTTGTCTTAGCTGATGGCGTAAAAGTAAAGATAATTTGTGGAGAAATCGATGGAGTTAAAGGACCCGTACAAGATGTGATAACCGATCCAGAATATTTAGATGTCTATATGGACCCGAATACGGAATTTAAACACTTAATAGATACAACTCATAATGTTTTTGCATATATCATTGAGGGAGAGGCTATCTTTGAACCAAGTAAAGATAAATTTGTGAGTGCCGAAAATTTGGTAATTTATCGAGAAGGAGACGAATTAGTCGTGAAAACTAAAGAAAAGCCCGTTAGATTCCTTTTGATTTCCGGTAAACCGATTGGAGAACCAGTGGCATGGCGAGGTCCAATTGTCATGAATACTGAAGAAGAATTAAGAGTAGCATTTAGAGAATACTCTCAAGGTACTTTTATAAAACATTAATTAATGGGATAGCTAATAGCTTCTTCTCTATTTTTTTCTAAATTTATGAAATTTTGTTAGATTATCAAACACCCATATATAATGTATGATACAAGTATCTTTGATATAAAGAGCATTAAAAATGCATTTGGTTTATGAATTAAGGGAAATTATATGCAATAAATTAAAAAAGAAGTTATTCAAGACGTTCTCTTTTATTTCTTATTGAATTTGTAAGATCTATTAATTCTGTTGAAATTCTAACTTTAAAATTATGACTTTCTTCCAATTTTTTGAAGTTACCAGGTAATTTTTTGATAGTCTTTGAATAATAATTTTGAATTTCACTTAAAGTTGGATTTTGATAAATTAATTGACCATTTTTAATGATAGGTATTAAAAGTTTTTCTGAATTTACTGGTTCTTTTTCATTCTCAAGCATTAACACATCTTCCTTATAAAATCCCTCCTCACCATATAATCTATAAATTTGCTTTTTTCCTGGGAATGTAATTTTTTCTTCACTGATTTTAATTTTGGGGATTGAATTATATTCAACTAATTTATACACTCCAGAAATAGTAGGATCGTCCCGAGACGTTGCTAGCTCAGTTCCAATCCCAAATGCATCAATTGGTGCATTTTTTCGAATAAAATTTTGTATCTTATATTCATTTAAATCGGAACTGGCAACAATAATAACTTTATCGCATCCATTATCATCTAAGATTTTTCGGACTTTTCTTGAATGTTTAATGAGATCACCAGAATCTATTCTAACCCCCTTGATACTATTGCCATATTTGCAGGCTTTTTTAGCAGCTTTTTCGGTGTCGTAAGTGTCGATCAATAATATAGAATTTTTGCCATAAATATTGTAATAAGCATCAAATGCCTCTTCCTCGGTATCAAATTTCTGAATAAAACTATGAGCCATTGTCCCACTTGAGATAATTCCTAATTCAAAATCAGCAATGACATTACTTGTACCATTAAATCCTGCTATATAACTTGCTCGTGCTGCATAAACACCTGCTAGAGGGCTGTGAGATCTACGAGTCCCAAATTCAAGCAAAATTTTGTCAGGAGCAATATTTTTTATCCGTGATGCTTTTGATGCTACTATAGTCTGATAATTAATCACGTTCAAAATGTATGTTTCTGCAAGTTGAGCATGAAACATTGGTCCTTGAATTCTCATGATGGGTTCATTTGGAAAGAAAAATGTCCCTTCTTTCATCGACCATACATCTAATTTAAACTTAAAATTGGGTAAATATTCTTCAAAGAAACTCTTATCTACATTTTTGAAAACATCTTTCGATTTCAGAAATTTTATCGTATCTTCTGAAAATCGAGCGTTCTCTAAATAGTGAATTACTTGCTCTAAACCAGCAAAAATCAGATAGTTTCGGTTCTTTGGATATTTTCTGATAAATAATTCAAAAACAGCGATATCGTCATTTTCAACTCGATTATTCTCAAAATTGTATTGGTAGTATGCTGCACCCATGGTAAGTTGGTAGAAATCTGTAGCGAGAATCATGTTAGCATCATTTATCAATCCAGAATTTGTTCTTTGATTCATTTTTCGAAATAATGTTGCATGTTTTATTTAATATTTAGATTGATTATTTCAATATTAAATCTTATTTAATTCAAATTTTCTAATAAAATGAAATAAATTGAAGAGGAGATGATAGTAATCAAGTTCGTTTATGAACCGATTATTTTTTTAAATCTGTTAATTCAGCACATATATCCCAAAGATGTGTAGCAACAGATTCTTTATAAGTTACTTCCTTAGATTTTTCCTCTTTCTTATCTACAAAATATTTTCCCGTTATTCTTTCTACATCAGGAGAAGATGCAAGAAAAATAGAAGTTTCAGCACCTTTTACGGGACTTTTAGCAAGTTTCATGACATTTCTTGAAACTACCCCACTTATGCCTTTAAGATTTTTTCCAATATTAGTATTTACACCACCAGGGTGAAGACAGTTAAATGAAACTCCAGAGTCTATATAACGTCTCGCAAATTCATAAGTTAAAAGGATAATTGCTGATTTTGATTGACCATAGCTCTTCATAAAACTAAAATGTTTTTCTCCTTGAAGGTTATCAAAATCAATCTTGCTACTCTGCATTCCGGATGCAACATTCACTACTCGAGAAGGGACGCTCTTTAAGAGAACATCTAAAAGTAAATTTGTTAATAAAAAGGGTGCTATTGTATTAACAGCAAAAGTCATTTCCAGCCCATCAATCGTTTCTACCCTTTTGTTGAAATTAACTCCAGCATTGTTGATTAAGACATCTAATTTTTGGTATTTCTTATTAAAATCTGAAGCAAATTGACGAATCGACTTTTGTGAGGATAGATCTGCGATCATTAAATCGATGTGTTCATTGTTACTTTCGGTTTTTATATCTTGTAATGAATTTTCACCACGAGTTAGATCACGACAAAGCATGATGACTTTAGCACCAATTTTGGCTAAACCTATAGCCGTTGCTTTTCCAATGCCGGCATTAGCTCCTGTAACCAAACAAATCTTTCTTTCTGCAATTTCACTCATTTAAATCAACTTTCAACTATTATGATAAAGTAAGGATATTTTTCAATTAAAAAACTGAGATTATAAATATAAATATAAAAAAAAGAAAAATTTAGTGAAAATTCTCACTACTACTATTTTATTCATTTTTTTTCATTTTTGGAAAGAAGAATAGTCCCAAGAAAAAGCATGAGAAGATGATTATAATTATGAAAATCGCTAAAATTTCAAGAAAATCGCTCAGTGTCATGCCATAAACGATTCTAATTCCGAAATTTACGACCCATAAGAAATTCCCAATAACCAATACTCCTAATCCTCTCCTGTTATCGGTAGTTAATTTAAATTGTTTATAAAATAGTATGGTTAAACTGATATACATAATTATCCCATAAAATGTCATCATTTTAAGAGATATCAAATGGAAATTAGTTAAATCAATTCAATTTTCCTAATATTTTTTACAATATTTAACCTTAGGAAATTATCTCTCTGTAATTTTCCATTAACTTTAATCTTATCTCCAATTTTTATATCGTTTTCCTCTTTTAATTTCTCACTTATCCGAATAGCAAGGTCATTCGCTTCTATGATATCCTCTTCTTTATAATCACTCTTTTTTTGTAACCTTGGCCCGATTTTAATATTGGTTAAAGATATCAAGAAATAAATCGTAATCTTTTCTTGAAAAACCTGTTCTTTTTGTTCGATATTAGTAATCTTACCCTCGTAAATGGTAATACTTTGTTCAAATAGGTTTGAAAAATCAGAACCATCAGAGGAACCGTTACTTATTTTTATTGAAGTCTTACCATCCGGGGCTGAAATATTTATACTCTTAATAGTCTCATTAAAATTATCGGGTAATACCGTTAAACTCCAATTGGATAATTTAAAATAATCTTGTTTCAATGAAAAAATAAAACCAACCCAGAAGTGACCACAAAAACCCATCTCTGAACCTATGCGACAATCACAATCGCGTTCAGGATCTCCAATATTATCTTCTGTTATTGAGAGAAATGAATTTGTTTCCCAATTCATTCCTTTAAATCCAAATTCAATTTCATGGTTATTAAGATTAATTATTTTAATATCCTTAATGCTCTCTCTATCTTTTCCTTTTATCTTATCTATAGCGGATTGAATACCTTCTGAAATAATATTCAATTCTTTTTCTTTTATTAATGCACTAATTTCTTCCTCTGATAGGGAATCTAAAAGATATTCTACTAGATCTTTCTTTTTAAACTTAGAATACCCTTTTATTCCAAATTCTTTACACGTTTTTTTCAATTTTTCTATATTGAAAGATTGTAACAGATAAGAGAGATAAGTTCTGTCGTCTAATTTTCTGATCTTGCTCAACCCCATTAAAATTTTAATTGTAACATTCTAATTATATCATATTCGGTTTTATTTCTTATCATTATATCAAAATGAATGAATCGATATTTATTGAAATCTTAAATACAAATGATCAAATCCGATCATTTTTTATCCAAATATTTCTAAGATGGGAAAAATATCCCTTTTATTTTGATAAGAATATCATAGTTTTTGCATTGGGAATAGTATGAATAAGTTTATATATTTGAGAATTAATTTGTTTATTTATATAAACAAAGATTTAACTAAAAATTGCATTAATAAAATAGGTGTAAAATGAAATGAGTAATTCACTACCAGAGTATTTGAAGTATTTTGGAGAGATAAAATTCGCTGAAGAAAAAAGCATGAGCGTTAATGACTATGAGAGGTCTTTAAACAAACATTTCCAAGGTAAGGCTGAAAAAATTCCTCGTGGTCGATATAAATTCGCTGAAATCGACAATCCCTCCACTGATGATTTTGAAGAATCCTTCAATAAGTATTTTGAGTAATATTTAATATTTTTTATATAAAATCTATATTTTAAAATCTTTTTAATTTAACTTCATTTTTGTCAATTTTGATCCATTAGAAATAACTTATTAAAATATATTTTTCATTTAATAACATACAATAAGTGTTGGATTTAAATCAAAGTATAGTTATGGTTTTAATATTAAGATAAGATTTAACAGTTGTCTATAATTACAATTAGTGATAAACTTACTTATAAATTACAATGTCCGAATCAGATATTTGGTCTTTCCAACTTGACTGGCTAAACATAATTAACCTTTTAGGCTTTCATTCTATAAATCAAATTCCAGAAACAAAAAAACAGAAAACGCTTAAGAAGATTACTAAACTCTATGGTACTGAGGTGCTTTTGACTTTAAAACCGAATGAATTAGATGAGTTGGTAGCCGATGAACTCAAAATCCTCTTGAAAAGGGAAATAATGGAGGATGCTAGACAAAAAGAAAAAATAGAGAGAGAAATTCGACACAAAGTTCTTCCTTTAAAAAATGGAAAGATACTTGGCATAAATATGAGTGATTTACGAGATCTAGATCCTAACGCCGATATGGATGAAATTATGAAATATTTCTCTAAGAAATTCCTCAAGAATGATGATAATGACGAAAATGATGATGATCCTGGAGATATTGATGAGGATAAAACGGGAATTTATATTTAAGATTTTATAATAAAAAAAAAAATTAAGTAAATTTCTTTCTAATTAAGGTTATATTTTTCTTTTTCATTCTCCAATAGAATAAAGAGAACAATAGATAACATCCAGAAGACCAAGCTATCCAAGAAATCACTTGAAACATGTTAGTATTTAGAAAGTAATTAATAAATTCTTCAAATACATAAAATCCAAAATCATCTAAATCACCTTCTAGATTAAAAACACTGGGAAAAAATTCAATCGCTACAACTTCGTGAGTATTATTTCTCAGAGTTCGAAATATATTGTCAATAGATTTATTTGTTGGGTCCACTAACCTCAATTTTATAAAGGTGTTTAAATCTTCATTAATGTGAATGTCTGATCCAGCTGTACAAGTAAGATTGTTATCTAAACAGAATTGACGAATCTGTATATACTTACCGTGATAACTCCCACCATTAGTGATTTCAAAACCGTCAACTCCCCAATCACGTAATTGTTCTAAAGTGTATGGAACTCCATTTCCACCATTAGGATTAGGATCATAATTATAATGATTAACTGTAATATATCCGCCGTTAGATTTTACATAATATATAAGATCTGAAGCATTCATAGCCGTGGGTCCTCCAGGAGTGTAGGATTCTAGTGGAACTATTTCTTCATCAATACCATAATAGTTAATATGGATGTCGTTTTCATGGTCAGTCCACTCTTCTGCTGTTAAAACTGTAAAATCTAAATTGTAATCATTTACAAATTTGCGAGCTATAGGACCCCCCCTAAGATTATCATGATCGGAAAAGGCAGCTATTGATATTCCTTGTTCGATATACCAGAGTACTCTTTCTTCAGGTGTGAGCCATCCATCCGAAAACACAGTATGAACGTGTAAATCAATCAAAAATTCATCTTCTGCAAGTGGTATTGTAGGTACAACTTTATGAGGTGAAAAAGGTGTAGATATCAATACAATATTTAGACCAAGTAATAAAACACCAATCCCCACATAATATATTAATTCTCTCTTAAATTGAGAATCTTTTTTCTTCCTCTTAGGTTTTTTACTTTTTGACTTAGTGTACGATAACTTCAAATTAGGATGAATTAATTTGATTACTGTATAACATGTTTTAATTATTATGAGTATTATGCTAAAATGCACGGCAATTTGAATTGGTATCATGAAATAGCGACTAACGAAGAAGAATCCTTGAATGAAGAAACCTATTAATATAATCACTAAAACAATCAGGATGGCTGAAATTAAAACCTTGAATGAAAATTCAATTACATCTCTGAAAATTTTTAGGGTCAATCCTAATTTTCTTGATTTAAAATTGCCCTTCCTTCGTGCAAATACAAAAACAATTCTAATAATAGGATATCCCATTAAAAATACAAACATCCATGTAAATTCCATCTCTAAAATAAAAGCTATGATGGCAAATGGCTCTAAAACATATCTAAACACGGGAAAAACACTACTATAGTTAGCAGAAACATCAACTTGTCCAAGCGTATCATAGAATGTGACTTGTCTAACATTGTTGAATAATAGAATTAATAAAATACTGAACCAAGCTAAATAACCGATAGTAATTGTAGTAAACCATTTATTTTTCGTTAGTAATGATTTTATATTCATAATACTAAATTGCTCTAACTACTTTATAAATCTTAAAATTTTGAAAAAATAATTGTAAAATTTAAGATTTTCATAAACTAAATATATCTAAAAATATATGTTATGATTTTTCCATCCGTGTGTCTTAATTGCATACATAAAAATTTCCAGAATTCCCTTCTCAGAATCCAGAAATTTTGAAATCTCACATAAATGTCAACCTCATTTACTTTTAGTCATTTTGGTCATTAAAATTAATAATATTTAAAGATAAAGAACTATGATAAACAATATGTCAAAAAGTATCAATCCTGGTAGCATAACCAAACTCAAGAAAGATAAATCTCAATATAAATTTCTACCAATCCAAAATGCTTCAGCACCTCCAGATGAAAAATATTTTCCAGACGCTTTTATGAATGTATTAGATTATGTTAAACTTTGCATACCAAAGACAAGATATCTGGAAGTGCAAATGGGGTTAATAGGTTGGGCGGATCAAATACTTTATGCAATAAGAGATAGAGATAAGGCAAAATTTGAAGAAATTACTGAAGACTATCTCTTCAGGATAAAGTTAATTGTTCCAGTAAATAAATTTGACTTTATAAAACCCAAATTTGACGAGTTATTCGGATTATTTTTGAAAATTTTCTGAACTCTCTCTTTTTTTCTTTTTTATATTTAAGTAAAGAACAATTTTTCTCTCAAGCAATTATTTATTTCCTTAAAGAGTTGCCTTTCAATTTTTGGTTCTAACTCTAACTTTGCGTGTTTTAAGAATTCACTTAACCTTTCTTTATCAAAACTTGAAGTATTGTTTTGTTTTACCCAATTTAAAGCTCTTTGAATTAATTCTCCTTCTTGACCTCCCATAAATGATGGTAAATAAAAATTTGCAGAAATTTCTGAAGAAAACCCAACTCTTACATAAAGTCCTTTTGGATCTAAATGCTTGTATAAATGAGGGGTGTTTTCTGGTAAGGACTCCATTACTACATTCTTCCCTGCTTTTTGAATTTTCTTATAGATTGGCATCCAATCGTCTGATCCTTGTGGATGTCTTCCTGCCCCTGGTACCCATTGAATGCCTGTTAATTGATCAATTGCCAAAAAATCATCTAAAAAGGGAATTTGGTAAGGACCATCCATGTGATGTATGGCATAATCCATGTGTTCAATTTGTGCAATCAGATCTGGTAATGCAAATCGTTTAAACCATTTAGGATTAAGCATTGCTATAAAGTCGCATTGTACAGGGTACCAACTTTTAGGACACCATACATTTAACCAAGCATTAAAGCCATTGCAATTCTTTTTAATGATAGCGTACAAATCGTCATAAATTTGCAGTAGCTTCTCCAAAATTATTTGTCTACACGTATCTATTATTTGAGGCTGACGTTTCATGGTAAGAATTAAATTCGTAGGTCCTAAAAATGAAGACAAAATATCTAATACACCTCCAAGATCCGTGATCGAAAACTGGTATCCCATCTCTGCTGCCCTCTCGGATCCTTGAGTCGTTATTCGCAATAAACGGGCATACCACTCGTTATCCTGGTTTAATTTCATCCCTTCAAGCAGTTGAATTATATCCTCAGGTTTAGTTGGTCGACTAAACCACATTGTCTCTGACTCAAATTTAGGAATAACTCCAAAAACAGCGGCAACAATTCCTGGACCATAATTTGGAAGAAAAGAAGGTATAGCCTCACCGCCATAATATGTTTTTTTAGCCCGTTTTTCAAATCCATTTAGTGACATCTCGATATCATCTAAATTTTGCGCTAATGTCCAATCTTGAATAATTGCATCCAAATAACCTCCAATTGAACCACTTCTCTTTGGAAAATAATAAGAAATGGCTGGGCGATCAATTAATTCATGATCCCACCAAGCTGCCATTCTCTCTTTTGCTTCTTTTAAATCTTCTTTTAATTCCATGATAAATATCCCCAATGTAATAAAAGTAATTTAACTTCTATTGCATGACAAAATTATTAATCTTTTTTGAATTATTCGAATCACAAGCATATATCGTCCCCAATGTAAGAACATGACAAGTAAAGACAAGCCTTTTACTAGTGGAGTTATTCATGGTCGTTTTCAAATTCTTCATAATGATCACATAAAATACCTCATGGCTGGTAAAAATTTATGCAATCATCTCATTGTAGGTATCACTAATCCAGATCCAACCTTAACAAAAGATTCGAATGCAAATCCCCATCGTAGCACATCTATTAATAATCCTTTGACATATTATGAACGAATGGTAATGGTTCGTGAAGCTTTAATTGAAGTAGGTTTAACTCTTTCAGAATTTTCGATTGTCCCCTTTCCTATAAATTTACCCGAACTTTTGAAATACTATGTCCCTCTTGATATAGTGTTTTTTCTTTCTATATATGATGATTGGGGTAGACAAAAGAAAAAATATTTTGAAGAACTAGGATTAAAAATCCACGTGTTATGGGAAGTAACCTTGGAAGAAAAAGGTCTAAGCGGGAGTAATATTCGTAAAGCAATGATAAATGATGAACCTTGGGAAGATTTTTTACCAAAAAGCGTTATAAAGTTAGTGAATGAATGGAATATAGTTCAAAGGTTAAAGCATTGAACGTTAAAATTCGCCATGTAAGAATATCAGATGCAGAAAAAATTGCTCGAGTTAATATTGATACCTGGAGGATTGCATATACAGGTGTAATTAATGAAAAAACACTTCAAAATTTATCTTATTCAGATAAAGCTAATCGATGGAGAAATCGAATCGAATCACTGGGTAATCATACTGTAATTTTCGTTGCTGAAGTAGACGAAGATTTAGTAGGATTTATTCTAGCAAGTCAAGAACAACAAGAACCAACCACTAACAGTTCACGATATAAGGGTGAACTGATGGCTATATATGTATCCGAAAAAATTCAGCGAAAAGCTATTGGAACACAATTAGTTCTAAAAGTTGTTAGCTATTTAATTAAAAGTAATGTGAATTCAATGTGTGTTTGGAGCTTAAAAGGAAATTCTTATAGTAGTTTTTATATCAAGCTTGGAGGGAAACAATTTGATTCTAAACCCCATAGAATTGATCAAAATGAATACACCTTAGTAGGATATGGTTGGAATGATATTAAATCTATCATGAATTAATGTTAATTTAAAATGAATGAATGAAAATTGGGATATTTATTTTTATATAAATTGCATGTTTAATATACTTAACAAAAATTATTAATTAAAAGAGATGAAATAGATGCAAATTTTCCCTTTTTCAAATATAGTTGTGGGTATTTTAATTTTCATAGTTGGGTTTATATTTCATTGGGTAGGGCAGATAGTTTCGATAATTAATTGGGATTTTTCTATAAAGATAGGAATTCATGAAAAAAGCATGCTCCCAGAATATAAAGTTTATGAACATGCGATGGCAGTTGCTGATGTAACAATAGGTTGGATCTATTGTTTTGCATCTATAGGTTTGACTTTTAATTTTTCTTGGGGTAATACTTTAGCTTGGTTTCCCGGAGTGCTTCTAATATATCATAGTATAGGTTATTGGTTTTGGATTGGTAATCAAAATAAAGTTGGTAATTCTACTACATCAAAAAAATTTAGAGTGATATGGTTTTTATTAAATTTTATTACTGGTGTTCTTTGTATCATAGAAGCATTGTAAGAAAACAAATCAAAATCAAGTAAAAACTAAATAAATTTTATTTTACTTTTCTAATACCCGTATTGTATTTCTTGCTGCTACATATCCACTCATAGTCACTGAAGTGATTCCGCCCCCAGGAAATACCCATTGACCTGCTAATCTACCATTTTTAAAAGGGGTCTTTAAATTGATACGATTTTTCATATAGGATTCCACTTTAGTTTCCCAACCAAGATGGGAACCTCCTAAATTATAAGTGGTTTGAATTATGGTTAATGGAGTAACAAATTCAACAACTTCAATATGTTCTTTCAAGTCATCAATTTTAAGAGATTTAGAGAGTATATCAATGAAAAAATTAGTAAGTCTTTCCTTTTCTTTCTTATAGTCTTCTAACCTATCTCCATTAGACTCTAGATATTCGGACCATGCTTCATAATGTGACGGATATGTTATAGACAATACACTTTTACCGGGAGGACAGCAAGTTTTATCTATATTACTGTATATACTGATAATTTCTAAAGGCATATTGCTAAAATCTCGCTCACTAACGCATTTCTCTACATTCTCACGTGTATTTGGGTGTCTACCATAAATCCAAATTTCATATTCATTAAATCCATAATCCTTCAACTCAATATCTAAGCCTAAAAAGAGAGTAATAGAACTATTTGAAGGTTTTTTACTCAATATCTTATTTTTATATTTTTCAGGCAAGCTATCTTTTGGACATAATTTGGTGGCAAATCTATTTGCATCACATGCGATAATATATTCTTTAGCATTTAATATCGATTCACCATTAATATCTCGTATTTTTAAAGCTTTAATGTATTTTTCTTCTATTTCGAAACTTATTGCTTCTGTATTAAGAAAAAGATGTCCTTTATTTTTCAAAAATGCATCCCCTAGTTTCTTCGTTAGAAATCCCCCTCCCCCCTTAATGTAATAGGTCCCGGCGAAACGAATGGTCATTTCCATCAATAAGTAGACAAGTGCAGTAAAATCCTCCGGAAACATAGCTAAACTTGTTACAAGATATGAAAGTGTTTCTTTTGTCACTTCATTATTAATATAACCCTCATGTATTTGCTTAACACTGGATTTAGTAGTTTTGAGAAACTTCATTGTAGTTTTAATTTTTTTTAACAGGAATGATATCTGTTGACTTGGTTTTTCTACAGTCATCATATCTAATAAAAGTCGTACTACTTTCTCATATTCTATGAAAAAATCTCTAATACCAGTCTCTTCATCAGGAAAAAATTTCGTGAGTTCATCAACATATTCATTAAACTCCATTGGTATCACAAAATCTATGTCGTTCTTTAAATCAATCCAATGCACAAATTCTTTAAGTGGTATGAATCTAATATCTTCAAAATTCATAAACTCACTTAATATTTTATCAAGCGGACCTTCTTTCCCAGCACTATTAATGAAATGGACACCTGCATCAAATGTGAACTCTCCTCTCTTAATATTAACACAACATCCTCCAACGTGATCATTTTTCTCTACAAGGGCAGTTTTGAATCCTCTCTTTGCTAATACATTTGCTGCTATTAGTCCTGAAACACCTGCTCCAATAACGATTACATCAAAATTATCGTGATTATCAGTATTCTTCAAACTTAATTTCCCCCTAATTATTTATGTATTTATCAATTAAACGAGCAGTTTCTCTTGAGATTCCTATTACTGGGCTAATATCCTCTATTATTATGTTTGAGAGTAAATCTCTACTGCTGAACGTGTTTGAAATGCCCTTAATTTTAATTCCCTCGGAAATCTCGAAATCTAAACCTCTATATGCAATGTAAACGGCATCGAAATCATTCTGTAATTGGTGAATATCTTCCTTTAGTATTTCTTTATTGGTTATTATTATAATTTTATCGGTGATCACTCTTTTTAATTCACGTTCAATGATTTCTTCTGATAACTCAGAGCGATTGTATAAATCATTGCATATTCTATCCTCTTTGTCAAAAAGTGTGATTTTATATCCTAAGCGAGCAAGAAAGTGTCCAACAGTTAATCCGTCTACATTTCCTCCTACAATTGCTATTTTTTTGTTATTATTTATAGGATTTTGAATAGTTGGCAAATAATGAGCAACCCATCTATGAAGATCTTTTATCCTTACGGAATTTTCAGAGAATTCATTTCTATAGCATGCAGCTTGACAAAATTTTTCAGCAGGGCATAAGATTCCACATATTTCAATAAATGGGTTCATTTCTTGTATTGATTTAGCGGCACCCTCATAATTTCCAACTTCTATTCTTCTTATAAAATTAAGAATGTCAATACCAGAAGGACAGACTTTGCATGGAGAATTTTCACAATGTTGGCATTCTCGAGCATATATACTTGCATTTTCTGTAGTGATTTCTTTGGTCTTAGTACTAGAAGGTGACTTTTTGCGTGCAATTTTTATTGGATATTGTTTTTCATGTGAATGCTTTGAATAACGTTTTAGGTCATAATCGTTAAGAATTACGTTTGCAGCACCAATACCTGAAACGGTAACTGCGGGTACACTCATACCCATCGTAGTTGAATCACCACATGCATAAAGATTTTTCCAGTCTGTTCTTGCATGGAGCCTTTTTAATATCTCTTGACCTATAGACTGTAATGGACCACCAACGCAACCTCCATTTTTTAAGGTATATTTTTCAATTGTAGATGGGGTTCCGATATAAAGCATTTTTATCGCTTTTTTGAATCCGGGAAAGCGTCTTTCGATTTCACCAAAAATCTCTTCTGCCTTTAATTTCTTCCTTTCAATATATTCTGGAGATTGATATTCTGGATCTTCTGGTTTGGGCCATGATTGTCCCGGTGCGGGAGAAAATATTGTAATTACATGTTCATCCGGAGGAC
The DNA here is from genome assembly GCA_019894955.1 of Promethearchaeota archaeon. Classification (GTDB taxonomy): domain Archaea; phylum Asgardarchaeota; class Lokiarchaeia; order Sigyniarchaeales; family SOKP01; genus SOKP01. Next base: position 13,983 of record JAGXNQ010000034.1, read on the forward strand.
ACAATGTATCGTCCTCTAAAGAAGGTATATATAACATAATATCGCCAGCATCTACCTGATTACTATCTGTAATAAAAAATTCAACAGGATATAACGTATCGGGGAAAATAGATTTATCAACCGCGGCATATAGAACCATTGCAGGGTAAGTGGGTTTAAAATTACGTGCCCATTCAAGTTGTTTTTCAGTTATATGTTCTTGGGTTATTAATTTCTCATAGAGATTCCAGACTGAAGCATCTGATACAATTTTTTCTGCGAAAATCTCAGTTCCATTTTTTAGTTTTACACCATATGCAGTATGCTTGTTATCCATTAGGATTATTTCTACATAATGTCTATAGAGTAGAGTTCCTCCATTTTTTTCAATCGCTTTTTCAAGTATACTTGAATAGACCTGAGCACCTCCAGCAACATAAACAGGACCTCCCTCATGATTATCAGTTAACATTGTTAAAGCCATAGTAGCAGGAGTTTCATCTGCTAATGTATAAGAAAATCCAGAGAATAGCATATCAAAATAAGCAATAAGTTTTTCATCTTTGATAAAAGGTTTCATAATATCTAAAGCTGATTTAAAGAGCAACAAGCCTAATTTAGCAGTTCCGATTGGATATCTTAAAAGTAGCTTCAATTTGTCAGAAGTTGTCATTTCAGAAGGAGGATTTATCATGCTTCTTTCTTTTATAAATTTCTCATAAAAGTTGTATATATAACTATAAAAAGCACGGATTTCATTTTCTTGTGCCGGAAACACCTTTATTAATTCTTTAAGGTATTCATTGACATCCTTCCAAAAAAGAATTTGATTTTCTAAAAACCACATCCGGAAGAAAATTTCTCTTGGAATTATTTCAAGTTCTTCCTCTAATTCATTTATCACATATCTTAGTGAATTAAAGCCTGTTTCTCCAAATCCATATACAGTTGCAGCACCACAATCAAATACTCGGTCCCTTTTTTTAAAACTGGTGCAACATCCTCCAGGAAGATAATGTTGTTCAATTACTAATACATCTATACCTCTTTTGGCAAGGAGAGCTGCTGTAGTTAGACCCCCCAATCCCGCACCAATGATAATTACTTGATATTTATCTCTCAGGATGGCATTATTTATTATTACCATAAAATTGCAAAAAAAGATCTAGAATTTAAAAGATGTCATTAAAAGTTATAAGATAAGTTTTAAATTGGAATATCTAACGACACCGGATTAGACGCCATATTATAATGATATATAGGATTATTAAAAGGAAAGGCATTATTGGATCAGTAGTTATTATTGTTAGACCAATCACGACTCCTAAAGTGAAATATAAAATTCCATAGTAACTAATCTTATATATTATAAAATTAGTGATTTTGAGCTTTTTTTGAATTTTTATGGAAGAATGAAGAGTTATCTCATCTTCAAATTGAAATAATCCCGGGAAAATTACAGTAAACCAAATCAAGAAGTTTAGAAACCATGAATCGGTATAAATTATCATAATTACTAAAATAATCCCGCTGAAATAAACAGGATAATTAATTTTGTTATTAGGTGTGAGTAAATAAATTGAATATAATAATCCATATAAAGGAAATATAAGAATAATCATTACTATAGCCTCAATTGAAAATGAATCAAATATTACTGAAATTAGTCTTGTGATACTTGTACTAGGATAATTGAATAATTGAGTTGAGGTATTAATACCTAAGAAGTCTTGTAAGATATTAGGATATAAAATGAGATAAATAAAATTAGAAATCTGAGAAAGAAATAAACCAAATATTAATTTAAGACCATTATTAAAATGAATTTTTATTTTTTCATTCTTAATTGTAATAACCATTTTTACTAAAAAAGGGATTAATAGGATTGCAAACGGTTTGAGAGAAATACTGAATCCTAATAATAATCCAATAAAAACTTGTTCATATTTTATATTGTATCTCTTCACTCTTACATTTTCCATCAATAAGATTACTAATAATATAAATAAAATAAAGAAATGAGATATTTGACCAATTAATATCATAGGAACCTGCAGAGGTGCCATTAAACAGATAAACAATAAGTCTGATTTTACCTTATTATCATATTTGATTTTATAAAATCGTGTAGAAATGATATAAACTAAATAAAATGAAGCTGTTTGAACCACTCCCAATATGATAGTATGAATTGTAAAAGCAATTTCATAGGGTATTAGGGTATATGGGATAAAGAATAATGAAAAAAGTGGTAAGTAACGAAACGGCATATTATAATCTGGTAAAGAATACAATAATTCTGGATTATTTGAAATCGTTTGTGCTGATTGGTAAAATATGCGGAAATCATTAGCAACAAGAGTATTTTCGATAGGCATTACTAAGGGGATTAGAAAGAAACTTAAAATTGTGAATATAACATACACAAAGTTGACGTAAAAAGAAATCTTAAGTGCTTTAGTTTTTCTGATGTGCTCTGTACAATTTATTATGTCTTGTTTAAAGAGACTTAACTCTTTTTTTTCAGACACAGTATATAAAGATAGAATGTTTCAAAATTTAAAGTGTTAGTTAATAATATATATATATAGCTGAATTACCGTTAATCGAATCTAAAACTTATAACCAAAATATTTAAAAAAAAATGAGTTTAACATAAACTAATGTTGAATGATATTTTGCTTCCATCAATTGGTGTTCTTCTTTTAATATTTCGATTTTGGTTATCCACCTTCAAGCTCAAAGATGAGCTTCAATTCAGACGTTTTTATGTCAGTCGTTTAGTAAATTATTTCTTCTGCTTAAGTATTATCTTTAATTTTAAAAATCCCGTTTTTAATGTAATACTAGCTGTATGTTTTCCAGCAATGATCTTCACATCTACATGGGATGTCAATTTTTATCGCCATTTTAAAGGAAGACCCTATTGGAAAAAAAATAAGGGATGGCTATTAGTTGAAAGAATAACAATGCATCCTCCAATACTGGTAGGTGGGCTCTTTATCTATATTACAGGCATTTGGAATTATGTACCACCTCGAAATTTATTAGTATTTGCGATAGGAATTTTAGTTGTCTATCCCAGTTCATATTTTTTGGATATTCGTCTAAGAAAGCGATATGAATGGCCAAATGGCAGAGATCTGTTGTTGGTGATGTTGATCTCAACATTAGGTTTTTCTATGTATTATATTTTTTACTAATTATGTTATAATAAAAAGAGAATTGTAAAATGGCAATTATAAACACAAAGGCAATATTAAAAGATAAATATGACGTAGTAATCATAGGAGCTGGATTAGGAGCATTAACATCAGGGGCACTTCTAGCTCAAAGAGGTATCGATATCTTGATAGTAGAACAGCAATATCTCCCGGGAGGTGCTTGTACCAGTTTTAGAAGAGAGGATCGAATCTTTGACTCTGGAGCAGCTTTATTTTTTGGTTTTGGGAAAGAAGGATTTCACCCAGAAAGAATTCTTATGAACTCCCTTGAAGAAAAACTTGAAATAATTCCTAGAGAGGCATTCTTTAGATTGAATTTTGAGGGGAAAATTATCCGATTTTATAAAGATATCGATAAATTTATTGAGGAATTAAAAAAAGCATTTCCTGATGATAAGGGAGAACTTGAGACATTCTATGATTTTCTTATGGATTTTTATGATTCTAATATTAGGGGATATGAAATGCTTACCACCCCTTCAGAGTTGACAGTCAAGGAAAAATTGAAAATGCTTTTTGAAAATCCAAGAAGAGCAATGAATATGAGAGAATTACTTACCAAATCGGCTAAAGATATTATGGAACCATATATTAAGAGTGAAAAATTAATTGAATTCTTTGATATGTTATGCTCAAGTTATATATATTGTACTGCTGAAGAAACTCCTGCTATTATGGCTTTAACCACATTTACAGACAATCATGTAGGGGGTAGCTATTATATTGCGGGATCGGCCCAGACATATAGCAATACCTTAGAGAAATCTATTGAAAATAATAATGGTACATTGTTATATAGAACAAGTGTAGATAGAATTCTCTTTGATGGGAAAAAAGCTATTGGTGTTTTACTATCAGATGGGACAAAAGTTAAAGCAGATAAAATTATTTCTGGTACAACTGTCTGGAATCTTTATAATGACCTAATTCCTTCAGAATTGTTATCGGAAAAACAAAAAAAGTGGGTTAATTCTTTAGAGCATACCTATCCCGCAATGATACTACATGCAGCAGTCGAAAAATCTGTATTTCCCTCAGACACAACAGCTGTAGAATATTATGTATCTGATAGTTCTGAGATTGACATGGGGGATATCACTATGTATATTCCTACTATTGATGATAATACTTTAGGACCTGAAGATGAACATATTTTGACAATTTTTTCTCCAGCACCAAACCAATCATGGCCTAGTCCAAAAGATGTGGAATATCGATCAGAAGCTTATTATTCAAGCAAAAAAAAACAAGCAGAATTAATTATAGATGAAATTGAAAAAAGAGTACCTGATTTTAGAAAAGGAATTCGAATGCTAAATGTTGGAACCCCTTCTACAATAGAGCGATATACTTTAAAAAATTGGGGATGTGTAGGCGGTCCAAGACAAAGTATCGGGCAAGATCTGTCAAATCGATTAAATGCTAAAACAGATTGGAAAAATCTCTATGCGTGTGGAGACTCTACAACCATGGGAATGGGATTACCAGCAGTTACTATATCTGGTTTCGCTGCAGCAAATGTAATTTTACGTGAATATAAAAAAGAAACCTATAAAGATAAAGATTTAGATGATAAATTTGTTACTTCTATTAAATCCAAAGAAAAAATAGACTGCCCCAAAACTATTGCTGGTGATCCTGAAAAGGCAAAAAGAATCGCAAGATTATGCCAACACTGCCAAGATGCACCATGTATGAAAGCTTGCCCTGCTCATATTGATATTCCTAATTTTATTAGAAGGATTGAAGCGGGAAATTTTGATAGTGCTGCCAGAGCCATTAGAGAAACAAACCCAATGGCGGAGATTTGTGGTGTTGTATGCACCCCAGGAAACTTTTGTGAAAAAATGTGCTATCGATTGACTTTTACCGATAAACCAGTGCCCATCCAAGAATTGCATGGATGGGTTGCTTCTTATACTGGCAAAAATGGGTGGTCTGATTATTATTCAAAACTAAATGGAAAAAAAATAGCTATAATTGGAGCAGGTCCCGCTGGAATAACGTGCGCTTATTTTCTCGCTAGATTAGGTTATGATATAGACTTATACGAAAAAAATGATAAAATTGGGGGATTTTTATTAAAACATCTTAAAAATGGTAACTTTCCTGAGGACATCTTTCAAGATGAACTTAATCAAATGATCTCGAAACAGATAAATCTAATATATAACTGGGAACTTATTAGTAAAGTACAATTAATTGAATTAAAGAAAAATTATCATTCAGTGTTTTTGACTGCACCAACGGATTTCAAGATTAAAGAAATTCTTGTATTAAAAAATATATTTGCTGGAGGACGTTGGTATTCTGATAATCCAGAAAGCTATTATATAATTGATTCTATAAGAGATGGACGCCAAGCTGCACAAAATATTCATCAGATGTTATTTAAAGAATAATTCTTAAGCAGTTTTAATGAAGATTATCATATTAAAGGGTTTTTTTTTTATATAATTCGATTTAAACGATTTGCTCTGATTGAGATTAAGAGATTATTTGTAACTAAATAACGAAAATAATAAAATAAAATAAAAATAAATTTATTTCTTCTTACGTAGGGACTCTATCTTCTTGATTATGATATATAAATCTATCATGAAATAATGCTAATTTAAAATGATCAATAATAACGAAAATAATAAGAAAAAATAGGAAATTATTATTTCTTTTTGCGAGATGGCTCAATCTTCTTGATGATGATTGTCTCGGCATGTATCTTACAATTCTTTAGGATGATTTTGAATCCACCAGCACCACCTACTCCAGGAACTGTAAATGATTGGGTTCCCATTGGGATCATGGCACCTTCGTCTTCGTATTCGTCTTCTTCCTCTTCTAAATCTGCCCAAGATGGTACAACTGGATGATCTTTTTCCTTTAACCAATCTTTCAAGGCATTAATGTCAGTAACTTCTATTTCAGTTGCGATTTTTGGTAAGAGATCTGCTGGAAGAAATTCTGCCACGCGTTCCTTTACACTACTATTC
>JAGXNQ010000035.1 GCA_019894955.1 Promethearchaeota archaeon
CAATCGAATTCTGCTAAAACCCCTAAAAAGTAGATTAAAGTGATCAGACTCCCTCTGAGGAGGGAGTTTTCTATCAGATTTCCCTTCCAAATCCTTGCCATTCTTTTTTTAAAGCTTTTTTCTTTTTTCTGTATTACTATGTTTTCAAATTTTACTGATATTTGTATGTAAACGACAAATAATGATGCTTATATCGCGTTATCTAATATTTGTTTATATTTGATCAAAAAGTTAATTATGTTTGCATAATTATTCACCATATTCTATCAATTTAATGAGAAAATATGACTGAACAAGAAAATAAACCGAACAAAGATACTGATTCTTCCGAAGATCAAGAGAGGCGGCCAAGACGATCACGAAGATCTGTAAGAAAAACGCAAGGACAATTGATTCAAGAAGCATTAGGGATGAAACCAGAAGATATTGCTGATGTTGAAGAAAAATTATTCATTGCTCGCTTTGTAGACTATTTTTCTGAAGAAACATTAGATTTTATTTTCAAAGATAAAAGCGTTGATAAATATCTTGAAAAGCTTACTTCGAAAATCAATACTTTAGGGACTAATGAAGAAGACAAGCTTTTAAAGATAAAATTTGAGGAGAGAAAAATTGATAACATGGTACGTCAAGTAAAAGCACGAGCAGAAGAAGCTGCCATGAAGAAGGGTTTCAAAACTTCAGCTGACAAACGACTTCGCAAGTTAAGCATGTATGTTACTATTCCCTTATTAGTAGTTATTAGTGTATTAGCTTTTATACCTGCCATTGATTATTCTTTCATGTTTCCTATTTTATGCGTTTTCTGTATGTTTCCACAATTTTTAAAAGGATCTGTAATGAGAAAATGGTCTAAGTTTAAAGAAGAGAATAGGAATGATATTTATACTGAAAATCGTGATGATATAGCTGTCTTAAAAAGCTACGTTCAAGAAGATCTTAACAACATAAGAGAAAAACTATTGGGATTAGAAGTTCCCCTTCAGTTAATAAAATTTGTTCTTCACAGTGCGGACTATGAAAACTTAGACCTGATCAATCAAAAAGCATTCAAAGGATTAACGCAATACTATTACACATTCGCTTATCCTCCAGGAATGGATCCAATACCAATTCCCGAAAATTTACAGCAACTAAATCAACCAATTCCGACTAAGGCGCAAAAACCGCAAAAAGCTGAACAAAATTTCATCGTTCTAACTGATGTTAAGGCAAAAGAAGGGGTTATTGAAGGTTTTGCTCCACGTTTACGTAAAGAGATCGCAGATCAAATTAATCAAATGTTAAACGACTCTGATTTTGCAAGTTCACCCATAGATTTCGCAAAAATCATTCTTGGATATGGAACGGATGTTAATATTTATTGTCAATGCGGAGAAATTGCTGAAATCATAAACGTGCAAATTTGTAATTGGAAAAATGAATTTCAGTATTACCTGTTTGAAAGTGTTCGATGTGATTGTGGGGAGAAAGTATACATTCTGTCGGTGACTGATGATACTCATCATATTCCTGAAGAACTAAGAGACATTTTTTCAAGTTAATTATCTATCTTTTTTCTTATTTATTTAGCTCTATTTACTACTTGACAATTTCAAGAAGGAGGAAACAGTTATTTCCTTTTAATATTCGAATGCCAATCATATAAAAGCTTGTATCCTCTCACCGCTCTCTCTACTTCATTTTCAAAAACAGGAATCTTAAGATCTGAAGCGGTTTTTATGACTCTTTTTGACCCATCACGTTCAGCTTGAATTAAAACAGTTATTATTGGTTTATTTGAATAAGATTCCTTGATGTTTTCAAATATATTAAAATCAAATTCAATCTCCACAAAAAATTCTAAAGCTAAAATCAATCCATCAACGGAGTCATCTTGTAAGAGAGCATGTGATGAAGTGTTATAAATACCACATATTTTGGTACCTATGAATCGATCAGGGGGCCAATAGTCTACGGGATTTCCTAAATTGCACGTGGAACCACCAACTTTATCTAAAATTGTTTGTTTGTTTTTGTTTGTTAGTTTTGCTATTGATAATCCCTGTTTACGCATTTCTTTAATTATGATATAAATTGCACCAGAACTAGGCCCGATAATTCCTAGGTTAGGCCCTTTTGGCTCAGGGCACCATAAAAAGATTTTTGCAAATTCAAATAATTCTATATAGTTTGATACTAACATTCCACCGGCATCGCTTAAATGCTCTTCTCTTGAGAAATCCTTACCTACGTAGAAGAATAACACGGGTTTAATTGGAGAAATTTTTCTCACTGCTTCTATTATTCTATCTGTAATTTCTCTCAGAAAAAGTAAGATTATTTTAGTTGATTCATCTTGCATGAAATATTCTAATACATCCGCATCGTCTATATTAAATCCATAGCCTAAATGAATCACTTTAGATATCGGTACATCTTGAGAAGGAGCCCACCATCCCATTGCACCTGCTAAGCCACCCGATTGTGCAATAAAACTAACACCTCCTTTAATTTTTCTATGTTTCTGCATTAAATATTGCCGTACAGGTATTATTGATGTTGTGAAGTTATTTATGAAATTAATAATACCAATCATCGAAGGACCCATATAAGCTACATCGTATTCCAAACTTATTTTGTTTAATTGTTCAATAAGATTAGTGTCTTCTGTATCAATACGCAATTCTGATTCGATAGCTATATTCTTCACACCAAATTTTGCTAATTTTTCAAAAACAGAAGCAATATTTTTACTTAAGACAATAACAGCTAACTCGGGTACTTCAGGTAATTCTTCTAGTGAATGATACGACTTTACTCCTAAAATCTCATCAGCATTTGGATTTAGTATGTAAATTTTCCCCCGATATAAAACTTCAAATAAATTTTTAAGGATAGTATAACTAAAAGTTTCGCTTTTACGAGATACTCCAATGATTAGAATACTATTTGGCTGAAAAAAAGGATCTAAATTTTTCAATATTGACTCTCAGACTGTTTATTTTAATCTATAATAATAAGAATTTGGAAAGATAAAAAATATAATGGTTATTAAAAAGAGATTATATGAAAATTAATTTCAAGCAATAAACTCAATTTCTTTAACTAAGATTTATATTGTAGCTAGTTCAAAAATTGGGATTTCTCTCCTTTTAGCAGCATCATATAGTGGAAGACCTGATCGTTTTAAGATTTCTGGAGTTTTGTATTTTAAAACAACTACTTGACCACTACAAGAGATCTTCATGTTAGCGATTCTTAATCTTTCTCGAACGATATCCAAGTTTTTTAAATGAGTGGCAACATCTACAATAACAGCTCCCGCTGGAACTCGAGCGCACACGCCGGTGGAACGTCCAAAACTATTTCTCATACCGCTCTGAACCCGATCCGCTCCCGCGAATGCTAACATTCTATTTTCACGATATTTCTGGAAAGGTTTAGGCCGAATTCTCATGCGATAATTTAATCTACCTATAAATTTCGTTAAGGGTGAATTCACTGTAATTCTTATCGCTTCTAAAGCATTAGATGATATTTGAATTTGCTTGTCAATTTTTAATCCCAGAACTATTTCCCAATCTTCCCAAGGTATGTTGGTATTTCCACCCCAGAATCGTTGAATCTTTGATTCTGCTCCACCTCTCGCGTATTCTCTTCGATGGTTAGCACTACGCTTATGTTGATATGGTCTTATAGATAAAATTTCAAGAAATTTTTATTTTCTACTCCACTTAGCGTAGCAATGCCATGGTCTTTTATGAGCCATTCTAGTTCACCAATTCATTTCAAAATCTTAGTTGTTTTTGTAATAATGAAGTTGATAATTATATGTGAAAGTATATTATTTTTAATAAACTTTATCCTATGGGAGAAAGAAGGCGATAAATAAAAAATAAAATAAAAAAAATCTAAAACACAATTAGCATGCAAATTTTATGTTATAATTATAAATTTTTTCATATATTTGTTTTCATTTAATAAAGAACAGAAATTTAAGAGAATTGTTCCTTAATAGCTTATAGAATTCTATAATTAGAATATTTTGAGAGGAAAATATTTCCTGTTCATCATTATGCTTGAAATTAATGAGATTTTTGAAAAAAAAACGGAGCTTTTATGTAATGGATTATTTCTTGATAAGAATTTAGTTGATTATTATCTCAAACAAGGTATAGAAATCGATTTTGGAAGAAAAGGAGGAGCCGGTCCAAGTGGAGGGAGATATTTTTTGTTTGAAGATAATACCTTGGTCAATGTTGCTTTATGGGATAATATTAAACGTACTCCGTTAGTCTTGGGAGAAAAAAAAGATGAGAATTTTCAAATTAGCAATAGTAAAAAAAAGGAAATATTTGCAGAGTTAAGGTTAGTTCCTAATCCCGATTTTTATGATCCATCATATATGACTACGGATGGGATCCCCATGAAAAAAATTGCATTAGTCCACGGAATTGACTGTCTTTCAAGTACTATTTATCAAAAATGTGTTTATTGGGCATGTGGAGAAGCTTGTAAGTTCTGCGGAGTAGAATTAAGTTTGGAAAGTGACTCTACAATTCTTGAAAAAAATGCTCAACAAATGAATGAAGTTATTACAGCCGCTAAAAAAGAAAATCGTTGTTCTCACATGACATTGACGAGTGGTACTGATTCTACGCTTGATAAGGGTGTTAATAGATATGTTGAAATGTTACGAGGTATTAAAAAAGAAAATCCTGACTTACCACTTCATGTTCAAATTGAACCATTAGATGATTTAACTTTAATCGATCAGCTAAAAGATGCAGGAGCAGATACAATAGGAATACACATAGAAATCCTCGATAACAAAATTAGAGAAATGATGACTCCCGGAAAAGCCCACATTCCTTATCAATCATTTGAAGATAACTGGATACATGCAGTTGATGTTTTTGGAAAAAATCAAGTAGAATCTTTTATTCTGACTGGATTGGGTGAATCTCCAGACACATTAATCAAGGATCTCGAAAATTTATGTTCAATTGGCGTAATCCCATTCATTACACCTGTGAGATCTATTCCGGGAAAAACGAATTTTCCCAAAATGGAAGTGTCTACCTTAGTCAATATCTATAGAGAAACTGCTATAATGATGAAAAGCTTTGGAGTCAATCCATTGGATCATAAAGCCGGGTGTGTTAAATGTGGGGGATGTTCCGCCATTAGTGAAGCTTATAAAACGATAAGAAAAAGATGAGTATGATAATTATTTTTGAAAAACTTCTTTAAGAAATTAATAAGGGTAATTAAGAAAAAAACCATAGATTTAATTACTCTTTCATCTTACATCATAATTTGTACAGAAATGTACACAAATATACATTCGAAATCCAACAAGGTGGAAGGAAACAAGTCAAAAAGCATATCCATCAGCAAGGTGAAGGAGGGAATGATGGATAAGGCACTTATTCGTCAGCAGGATGCCATGGTCATGTTTCACGACGTCGAGGGATTTGAATACACGATTGATGTGTATTTTGATTTTCCCGAAACTTTTAGCATGCTTGGAATGCAGGCACCTGATTGAATCGAGTCAATCTGTAATGTATCAATTAATTTATAACTCATTTTTTTTTTAGTTACCGCATCTTCCACCGGAATGAAGGTTAACTTTTTCATACTCCTTTTATTATTTTATAAGCGTATCTAAGAGATTTATTGGTTAATACCAAAAAAAGATGAGCCAGAATTTATTAATGTTAGAAAGGAATTATCATCATTATTAAAACAAAGGATGATAGAAGCGGGTGAATCAGCGCCAATTATCATTCCTCAAGATTCCTTAGATATATAGGTTCATTAAGGGAAAAATATTAATAACTTTCCAACCTTATCAAAAAATAGAATAGCTCAATTGTTTTGAGATATAATATTAATTTTAACTGAGTTGAGTTTAAGTAATGACCGAAATTGATGAACACAAAACGTTAAAACCAAAGAAAGGAGAACGTCAAGAATCGTTCAGAAATTTATCAGATATCGAAATTAAACGTTTATACACTCCTGAAGATATAAAAGATTTGAATTATGAGATGGATTTAGGAGAACCTGGTAAATTTCCATTTACACGAGGAGCATATAGAAATATGTATCGGGGAAGACTATGGACCATGCGACAATTTGCTGGGTTTGGGACTGCCGCGCAAACTAATGAACGATATAAATTTCTATTGGAACATGGTCAAACTGGCTTGAGTGTTGCATTTAGTTTGCATACTATTTATGGATATGAAGCAGATAATGAATATGCTCTTGGAGAAGTAGGCAAAGAAGGTGTGAGTATAGATACTCTAGAAGATATGGAAACTTTATTCAGCTCTATTGATTTATCTAAAATTTCAACATCGATGACAATTAATGGCCCTGCAGCAATTTTACTTGCAATGTATATTGTTACTGCTGAGAAACAAGGTCATTCTCCTGATTTATTAAGAGGAACAATACAAAATGATATATTGAAAGAATATATTGCCCAAAAATCGTGGATATTTCCTCCTGAAGAATCAATGCGTTTAATTGTAGATACTATAGAATATTGTGCAAAAAATGTGCCTCAATGGTATACTATTTCCATAAGTGGATACCATATTAGAGAAGCAGGTTCTACGGCAGTTCAAGAACTAGCTTTTACTCTTGCAGACGGTTTTGCATATGTCGAAGCAGCAATGGAAAGAGGTTTGAATGTTGATGATTTTGCACCAAGGTTATCATTTTTCTTTAATGCTCATAATAATTTCTTTGAAGAAATATGTAAATATCGAGCTGCAAGAAGAATTTGGGCTAAGAGGATGAAAAATAAGTATAACGCTAAAAAAATCGAATCCTTGCGATTAAGATTTCACACGCAAACTGCGGGTGTATCATTAAGCGCTCAAGAACCAGAAAATAATATCGCGAGAGTTACAATGCAGGGCTTGGCAGCTGTTTTAGGAGGAACTCAATCTCTACATACTAATTCATTTGACGAAGCATTGTGTTTACCAACTGAAAAGGCAGTCAAAATCGCTTTACGAACCCAACAAATCATTGCTCAAGAATCAGGTGCTGCGGATACAGTAGATCCACTTGCCGGTTCTTATTATGTCGAATCACTAACTAATAGAATGGAAGATGAAGCAGAGGCTTATTTTGAAAAAATAGCAGAACTCGGAGGAGTTATTCCTGCTATAAAAGCTAACTTCTTTCAAAAAGAAATTGCTAACGCGTCATACAAATATCAGCAAGAAATTGAAAAAAGCGAAAGAATCATCGTTGGAGTAAATGATTTCCAATTACGAGAACCTTGTTCTACTCCAATATTGAAGATTGATGACCAAGTTTCTAAAGATCAAATTGATCTCTTAAATAAAATTAGGAAAAATAGAAATAATGAGATGGTAAAAGAAAAATTAGAGAAACTTAAAATTGCTGCTCAAGGTTCCGAAAATTTAATGCCATACATCATTGATACTATTAGAGAATATGCTTCAATTGGAGAGATTGTTTCGATCCTAAAGGAAGTATTTGGTACATATGATGAAGATTCAATTTTTTAAGAGGGAATAAAATGTCTGAAAATAGAAAGATCAAAGTGTTAGTCTGTAAACCTGGTCTTGATGGTCATGACAGGGGAGCAAAAGTAATAGCTAGAGCCCTTCGAGACGCAGGGATGGAAGTCATTTATACAGGAATCCATCAAACACCTGATGATGTAGTGAACACCATTATCCAAGAAGATCCTGATGCAGTTATGCTTAGCATTCTTAGTGGAGCCCATAACGCGTTATGCCCTATGATAATGGAAAAATTAAAAGATAATGGTATTGACGATGTTTTGGTTGCCGTTGGAGGTATTATTCCTGACGAAGACAAGCCGATTTTGGAAAAACATGGCTTGATGGGATTTCAGGGTCCTGGGACTGAATTAAAGGAGATCGTTGAATTCGTAAAAACTAATTTAAAGAGATAAAGAGAGAATGGGATACGAAGCTTTAATCGATCGCCTATTAAAGGGAGACACAAGAGCTGCAGCTCGGCTTATAACTATAGTTGAAAATGATATTGTTGCTGCTGAAGAAATAATAAATTTAATTTATAAACACACAGGTAAAGCTTACATATTAGGAATTACTGGAGCACCTGGAAGTGGGAAATCCACTTTAATCTCGACCTTGACTAATATTTTTGTTGAAGAAGGGATGAAAATTGGTATTATTTGTGTTGATCCAACTTCCCCCTTGACAGGGGGTGCAATATTAGGGGATCGGATCAGAATGAAGAAGCATTTCAATACCAATAACGTTTTTATACGAAGCATGGCAAATCGAGGTCAATTAGGGGGATTAGCAAGGGCAACAGAAGATATCATTAAGATTTTAGATGTGTACGGATGTGACATTGTTATTATTGAAACCGTTGGAGTAGGACAATCAGAAGTAGATATCTTTCGCTCCGCTCAAAGTGTTCTTGTTTTATTAGTTCCAGGAATGGGAGACGATATACAAGCTATTAAAGCAGGTATAATGGAAATTACCGATATATTTATTGTCAACAAGATGGATCTATCTGGAGCAGATAGAAAAGTGTCAGAGATCATGCAAATGTTAGAATTATCAATGAATTTCAAGTATGATTATCAAAATACCAACCAAAAATCCGCTAATATTCCTAAATGGATCCCTAAAATCGTAAAATTAAATTCAAAAACTGGAGAAAATTTCGAAAATTTACTTGAAATTATAAACGAACATAAAGCATTTTTGAAAGAAACAGGAGTCATTGAAAATTACCACCTAAATAGGATCCGAAATGAAACACTCCAAATACTTAAGCATAAGTTAACAAAGAAGGTTGAGGGATTAATTCATTCTAATACACAGATTGATGAATATATTAGATTAGTCATGGACAAAAGCATGGATCCATATTCAATGGCAAATTTAATCATACAATTGCTTGGAATAGAATAATAAGTAATAAAACAAGAAATCGGTTCTTATCAAAGAATTATTTTTTCTTTGGATTAATCCATTCGGAGTAAATTTCCTCAATTACCAAAGTATCCTTACTACATTCTTTGCATTTCTCATCAGTGAGTTTTTTAAAAGTAAAATCGCCTGGTTTGAAAGGACGGTCATATTTTATATTACAACTCCTGCATTTAATTACAGTAGTTATTTTTTCTACCATTTTATCTTTTCGGTCTAGAATATCTCCAATATCTGGAATCATCGGAAGCTCCGGCTCTTCACTCATATTTACATCAGTTTCCTTATCTAATTCTCTTTTTTTAAATATAAAATTCGATTATTTGAATATATACAAGAAATTTGGGCATACAATATCACATCAAATCACTTGATATTTTTGATAATAATATATCCCTAATATTCTTTGTTCTATAGAAAAAAAAGGCTAAACTGGTTTTAAAATTAGAGAGAATTTATATAAAACTGTAGATAATATAAATCTTAGAAATCCCAATTTTGGTCGATAATGAACGAATTCAACCTATATATACAATTTCATCGTAATATCGTTACTGTAATTTCACCAATAATTATAATAATTGGGATTTACTCCAATTTAAAAACGAAAAAGAATTATGAGTGTAACCATAAACGCTCCAAGATAACATCAACCTTTTGTTTAATCTACCACAATGGTTTTGTGGCAATTACTTCTTATAGCGCATGGTTTAGCACTTGGCCATTTTTTAATGGATTCTTAGAAATGCATATACTATTTTTTATTCTTGGAGCTTCCATTGGTTTGGCATGTATATTGATATACGTAATGTACATCTTTAAAATTGAGTCCGTTTCAAGGGCTCTGGGTTTTAATCCAGATAAACTTGTAACAGAAGGTATTTTTCAAAAGACTAGGAATCCTCAATCATTGGCAAGGGGTATTGGGTTGATCTCTTTAGGTTTGTGCGGGAGATCTTTTTATTCATTGCTATTAGCAATGGTTTGGATAGCCTTCAATCATACATACATTCTTAATGAAGAGAAATTTCTTGAAGTGATTTTTGGAAAAAAATATTTGGAATATTGCTCATTAACTCCACGTTATTTTGGGATTTTAAGCCTGTTAAGAAAAGAAATACAATAATAAATGTAGATAGTTTTAGATCGTGGAAAATGTATGAATAAAATTCTCGCGAAAAATAAAGATGGTATAAGTATAGCAGCAATAGATTTCTTTAGTTTCGGGCATCTATTAGGAGGTTATATAGAATTTATAATTGTAGATGCATTGTATATAGTTATTTTTGGTGTTATCGTTATTGAAATTAGTATTTTTACAGTTTTTCTATGTGGTGTATTATGGGAAATAATTGAAAATACATATCTATTTAAGAGAAATATAAAATTTGGGTATCGAAGAGATAGTTTTCTTAATTCTTCGATAGACGTGGTAATGCTTACCATTGGAGGTCTATTTGCATCTTTTTGCCTTGAATTAAACCTTGAAACTTTCTTGATTACTTCCTCTGTTTTTATTATAGGTATTATTCTCTTGATGAGTATTTATGCTAATAAGATTATTGATTTATTTCGTGGTTTAAGTAAATAGAAAAAAAAAAAGTTAGTTTTTTTTCAACCACCATACACCTTTCCTAAAGCTAAAAGGAGTGGAGAAAAGATAAACAATATTACAAAAAAGTATCCAAACATTATCCAGAAATCTATAATAGGTCTTTCGGTAATAACACAAATTGATGCGGCAATTATGAAACTCGCTATGGTGACTCCAATACAATACCACATAAACCGTTTTGCAAAACGTTTACCAAAATATCCCTCGTCCTTGGTACGAATATTAACTTTTTTTAACTTTTTTACTTCCTCTTTTGGAAGTTTTGAAGTTACTCCAATGTCAAATCTTTTTAAATTATGAAGGTTCTCAATCCCCTTAACCTCAGTGATGTTATTACCTGCGAGGTATAAAGCATTTAGATTATTTAAATTATCCAACCCTTTAAGTTCATTGATTTTATTTCCATTTAGATAGAGAGTCATTATGCTTTTAAGAGATTCCAGTCCTTTTATCTCTTCTATCTTGTTAAAATCAAGCCTTAAAAATCTCAAATTCCTAAGATTATTCAATCCTTTAATTTCAGTAATCTCATTGTTAGAGAGGTTTAAATTATACAAATTTCCTAAGTGATCAAGACCAGAGATTTCTGAGATATTATTATCGGATAAATCTAATTCCTTTAAAGCTGGAAATTTTTCAAGCCCTTTTATTTCAGAAATATTGGAAATTCCTTTATTCTTTATTGTTAATTTCCCTTTTTTTACTTGGTATGGTTTTTCTCTAAAATATACATAAGTCATTTTATTTCACCTTTTATTACATTTTATTTCCACAACTCGCACAAAATCCAGCCCCCTTCTGAACTATACTTCCACAAGATGGACAAGAATTTCCCTTTTGCAGTTGTTCAGCAAATTCATTACAAATTTCTTCAATCCGATTCCAATTACGGAAATCATTTAAGCCCTTATATTCAATTTCTAAACCCGTTTTTTTCCCAACTGATTTAATGCTATCTTTCAATATTTTTCTATCGTCATATTTTATCTTTGTTTTCCGGGAAAAATCAAGTACCGGTCCTAAATCTTCATAAAAATCAGGAATGAAATTACAACTTTTTAAGATATTTTTACCAAATTTCTCTTTCGTCTTCACCGGATCTAAGAGATTTTGATAAGCCCACGGGTCACTCCTAAAAAATCCAATTACTTTTTCCTTTTCTAATGGATTTATATATAAAGAAGCAAATCTCTTAGCTTTCTTGTTCCAAAAGGTCCACATCTTTTTCTGACCAGAAATTAATATAATGCCATTATAGTCATTAGTGGTTGGCCATCGACTCTGTTTTGTTCGTTCTAAATCTACTGTGTCAACGTTTAAACCCAAATCCATTAATTTTCTTGACATGTTATCTGCAATTTCATTAATATATCCATAATTATCGCTAAATGTCACTAATACTTTATGATTAAGTTTACTCATTTTTTTCGCCAAAAATGTAATTATTACTAAAATATTAGTTAGATAATTATTTAAAACTATAAGGACTAAAATTCTACGATTAAAAATTTGACTCTATAAATTGAAGTATAGAAATAGAATTAAGAAATATAATCGTTCTGTTTACTATCCTCTGTGTTTTTACTTTTCTCTTTCTTTTTGGATTGCTCTTGATTTTCTGTATCTGGTTCTGATTCCTTCTCTGGTACTTCCTCTATTTCTGATTCTTTCTCTTTTTCTGGTTCTGGAGGTTTAGGTTCGCGAGACACGATTACTTTAGCATATCTAATAATATTTTTATCTAATTTCCATCCATCTTGGATGATTTCAATTATCGAATTGTTTGGAACATCATCTTTTTCTATGGAGCTTAATGCTTCATGATAAGTATAATCAAAAATATCATTGATTTTCACATCTATTGGAATGGCTTTATGAGATTTTAAGATATTCATGAATTGGTCATAAAAACCTTTAATAATATCATGATTTTCATCAGAATTCTCCAGAGCTTTCTTAAATGAATCAAAAAGAGGGAGAAAACTTTTAATTGCAGAAGCTGTATATTCTATTCTTAAATTTTGTCGATTTCTTATCCATCGTTTCTCAGCGTTTTCGAATTCAGCTTGTAAGCGCATATATTTAGTTTTCCAACTAGAATTTTCTTCATTTGATTTTTTTAGATCTTCTACTTGTGTTTCCAAGGCTGTAACTTTTGCCAACATTTCATCCTTTGAAAAGAATTCTAATTTAAATGGCTCTTTTCCTTCAATTAATTTTATATCTTCTTGAGGATCTGATTCCACAGGTTCTTGTGAATTTTCTTCCACGGGTTCCTTTTCTTCTTTCTTTTTAGGTGTCATAATAGTATCAAATTATAAATCATAAATTTTAGTTATTCGACCTTCAAATCTACAATAGTACTGATCTAAGTTAATTCAATAATACTATACAGTGTAATTGATATAAATAATAATAAAATAAAATTTTAATCATTTTTTGTGATTAATAGATCATTATAAGAAAAATTAAAAAAGTGGGTTTAATTATATTCTCATAGTTAAAATTCAAGTAAATATAACATTGAAAAACTTAACCTTACAATTATGGTGAAATTTTAGTGAGTGAAGAAAGTAAGCCAACAAAAAAAGAAAAGATCATCGGAATAGATTTAGGTACGTCAAATAGCGCATGCGCAGTTTTAAGTGCTACAGGACAACCTGAAATCATTCCTGCTGCTGAAGGTAGAACATTAGGCGGAAAAGCCTTTCCTTCATATGTTGCCTTTGACGAAAAAGGACGGAAAATAGTAGGAGAACCAGCTCGACGTCAAGCAGTTTCAAACCCCGATGGTACTATAACAGCAATCAAAAGGAAAATGGGGACCTCTTATAAAGCGAAAGTAAAGGTAGGTAGTGAGTGGAAAGAATTCATGCCAGAGGAAATAAGCGCAATGATTCTTACTAAAATTAAAAATGATGCTTCAGCATATTTAGGTGAAGAAGTTAAAAAAGCAGTAATTACAGTGCCAGCCTACTTTAATGATGCACAAAGGACTTCAACCAAAAACGCAGGAGAAATTGCGGGATTAGAAGTAGTGAGAATGATAAATGAGCCTACAGCAGCATGTTTAGCATATGGACTGGATAAAAGTAGCGGAGATAAACTTCTTAAAATATGTGTATTAGACCTTGGAGGAGGAACTTTCGATATATCTCTTGTTGAATATGGAAGTGGAGTTGTAGAGGTACTTTCAACCGCGGGAGATACTCAATTGGGTGGTACTGATATGGATAATGCCATTATCGAATGGCTCGCCTCAGAATTCGAGAAGAAAGAAGGTATTAATGTTCGAGGTGATAATAAAGCAATGATTCGGCTAAAAGATGCGGGAGAAAAAGCCAAAATCGAGCTCTCAACAACGGTCTCAACACAACTAAATCTTCCCTATCTTACTCAAAAAGAATCTACTCCTATTCATTTAGAAGTAGAATTGACAAGAGCAAAATTAGAACAGTTAATAGAACCAACTTTAAGAAGATTAGATCCTATCATGGAAAGAGCAGTGAGAGATGCGAAAATCTCAACTGCAGAAGTAGATAAAATAATTTTAGTTGGTGGGCCAACTAGGATGCCTTCTGTTCAAGATCGATTCAAAAAATTTTTCAATAAAGAACCTGAACACTCAGTAGATCCAATGGAGTGTGTTGCTATTGGTGCTTCAATTCAAGGAGGTATTATAGCAGGAGATGTAGAAGATCTTCTCTTATTAGATGTCACACCACTCTCATTAGGTGTTGAAACTCTTGGTGGAGTGTTTACAAAGTTAATCGAACGAAATTCTACAATACCAACAGAAAAGAAACAAACATTCAGCACAGCAGCTGATAATCAACCAGCAGTTACAATCAATGTCCTTCAAGGAGAACGAGCCATGGCTAAGGATAATATTTCTCTTGGCATGTTCCATTTAACAGGTATTCCTCCAGCACAACGAGGTATCCCTCAGATTGAAGTTAAATTCTCGATTGATGCTGACGGTATTGTTCACGTAACTGCAAAAGATCTCGGAACTGGAAAAGAAACTGGTATTACAGTCACGGGAGCAAGAGGACTCTCCGAAGAAGAAATCCAAGAAAAAGTTCGTAATGCAGAATCCTTTGAAGAAGAAGATAAAAAAATAAGAGAATTAATTGAAACAAAGAATCAAGCAGACTCCATGATATACCAAACGAGAAAATTAATGGAAGATAATGCAGACAAGATCGAAGAAAATGAAAAAATAGAAATCGAAGCAGCCATTAAAAGCTTAGAAGAAGATATTCCAACTGATGACCTTCAAAGAATAAAACTTGGCGTGGAAAATCTGCAAAAATCCATGTATGGTTTCTCTGAAAGAATTTATGCCCAACAAGCTGATGGCAATGCATATCAACAAGCAGCAGAACAAGCTCAAAGAGCAGCAGGAGGCATGGGCGATATCCCACCAGGTGGCATGGGAGGCGTTCCCCCCGGTGATATGGGCGGTGCTGGAGCAGGCGGTGCATCTTATAAATCCCAAAAGAAAGATAAAGACAAGGACAAGAAGAAGAAAGTTGTGGACGTCGAGTGGGCTGACGATTCCGAGGAAGAAGAATAATCTCCTTATTTAATTGTCATATTTTTTAATTTTTATTTTTATTTATCTAATCCTGAGAGCATATCAATTTTTTTTTCTAAATCTTCTTTGTTAAATCAATGATTATAGGCTAATACCTAAAAAATTAAATTCTATCCCAGATTTTACTAAGTAGAATATTTACAATTGAACAATGTAATAAAGGATTAAGAATAATGAGTTCTGGTAAAAAACGAGATTACTATGAAGTATTAGGAGTGAGCAAAGATGCACCAGAAAATGACATTAAATTAGCTTATCGCCGTTTAGCGAGAAAGTTACACCCCGATTTAAATAAGACAGATCCAAAAGCCAAAGAAAAATTCATTGAACTTCAAGAGGCCTATGAAGTAATAAGTGATGCTAATAAACGCAGGAATTATGATCAATATGGATTCAGTGGTGTGAATGTTGATATGAGTGATTTCATGCGCGGAGGAATCCCAGGGATTGATGAGCTTCTTCGTTCTATTTTTGGAGGAGGGGGATTTTTTGGGGGAGACGATGGTTTTGGTAGCTTTTTCGGATCTCGTGGAGGAGGAAGGAGATCTGAACCTCGTAGACAAGTTGGACAAGATATAGAGGATTATGTAACCATCAGTTTTGAAGAAGCGATGTTTGGGATTAAAAAAGATATTAATATTGAACGTTATACACCATGTGATACTTGCGAAGGAACTGGAGCTGAAGATCCATCAAGTATAAAGACTTGTCCAACATGTGAAGGTGCTGGCCAAGTAAGAACAATGGCCAGACAAGGATTTAGTACCATTATCCGAACTGCTAATTGCTCAGCTTGTGGGGGAACAGGAAAGACTATTGGGAAGAAATGTAAAAACTGCCATGGACAAAAGGTTGTAGCAGAAACAAAAAAAATTAATATTAATATACCTGCGGGAGTGGAAAATGGGGTTCATCTAAGAGTTCAAGCTGCAGGTCATATTCCATCTACCAATGCCATACCAGGTGATCTCCTTTTAGGTATACGTGTTAAACCAAATGATAACTTCATCCGACGAGGGAATGATCTCTATACACCAATAGATATCGATTTTGTTACCGCAATTCTCGGTGGTAAAATCATGGTTCAAACATTAGATCATAAAAATAAGAGTTTAATGGAAAAAGAATTAATGGTTCCTCCAGGGACACAACATGCAACTGAATTTAGAATAAAGAATCATGGAGTTGCATACCTTCAAGGGAAAGGGAAAGGAGATCAATATATTATCATTAATGTAATTATACCAACAAGCTTCTCAAAAGATCAAGAAGAACTTCTTTTAAAATATAAAGAGTTTGATAAATTAAGTGATAATTAGGATTTAATTTAATCTTCCAACTTTTTATAATAAAAAAATAATATAATTATATTAACTCATAGTTAGTACAAGAAAGTAAATGAGCTGGAAATGTGATAAATGTGGAAAAACATTTGAAAACGAGGATATCCCCGAGAAATGCCCTGAATGTAATTCTGAGGGTGTCACGTTTAGTTTAGTTGATAAAAAAAGTGAGAATGAATAATTCTCTAATTAATATTGACTTCATATTTCAGCTCCACAAGATTGACAAATTTTACCTTGAGGTGAAACTTTTTCTCCGCAATATGAACAGTATTGAGAAAGATCTTCTTTATCTGGTAATGGTGAAGATTCAGCACTATTTTTTGGAGTAACAGTCTTAACTTTTACCCAACTTGATCTTTTAGAATTAACGTTTGAATTCATAAATTTAAATACAAGAAAGATTATCAGTACAAATACTACAATAACAATAATCAATATGAAGACAAACATCGTGGTAAAGAGATCCCAAATGGCGTCAAAGAACAACATCGTTTTTTCAATAATTGAATTATTTTATAATTCTCAATGGATCATACAAAAACTAACCTTAAAAAAATTATGCCATCTAATTTGTTTAAAATAAGTAGTGATTAAAATTCTCATTTTATTTTTTAGAGAATTCTGCTTCATATGTTAATAGCTTCATCGCAGCTAGATCTCTTTCTTCAAGTTTACCTTGTTCGATTAAAACATTCTCGATTGCTTTAATTTCTGCTCGTGATTTAATTGGAAATTTCTGTATTAATGTATTAAAAATATTCTTTTCGTTAAATCCAGCATTATATAGATCAATAAATTCATCAATCAAATTCAGATTGTAAAAAACACATCGAGATTTTAAGCACACCACTATCCATTGGTGGTTTTTCTGTTTTGTGGCGATAATTCTCATATATTTTCTAACATCTTCTATGGGAAATGCCATTTCTTCTGCAATCTGACTATCTTCTATGATTTGATAATTATTCATGAAATTTATTAATGTATATTTAAAGTTAGAAGTTATTAAATAATACGCTATCAGTCCCACAGCAAAGATAGTACCAGCAAATATTGAAATCATACTATTTAAGAAAAAGAGCACAATTAATACGGCTAATGATAAGTAAAACCAATATTTTTTTAAAAAATTGATCAAAAAATTCGCTGTTAAGGTTATATTTTCAACGCTCTTATTGGAGGTGTTTTTTAAGTTAGAATTCAATAGAAATTTCACTGTTCCTGCTTAATTAGTTTAAGAATTTTTCTCGATCTTTAGTTGGGATAATTTTTCCTCAATTTCAATAATCTTTGTAGAATATTTCTCAAATAACTCGGTAAATTTATTTACATCAATATCTCCATTTTCATATAAGATCCTTATCTGATGTATAGTTCTTCCTATACCTGCTTTTTGATTTTTTAATGAACTTGTGCTATTGGGTTTAGATGTCTGTTCTGAATTCACAAAATCCATGGATTTTTTTTCCATTACAGTATTTGGATAATTTGTCAAAAATTTTGTAGATTTTGGCATGCAGAATGATAAATTTTCAGGAATAGCTATGAATGGTTCAGGATCTTGAATTTTTTCTGCTATTGAGGAATCTATTATCTCTACATCATTTTCTATGATTTCTTCATTAACGCTTGTAAGGTAATTTCTAATTTGGTTTATTTGATCCTCAGGAATTTCGCGTTGATTTCTTAATAGTTTTTCCCAGATCTCTTCACAAGAGATAAAATAATAATTAGCTTTCTTTTGTAGATTTATTATGGTTATATCATCATATATATCCATATTATTCGATGAATTTACCATGCCTTTAGCTTTTAAATGACAAGCTTTCCCCTTATAGTAGCTAATTAATGCTCTGATTTGAACCTCTTCAATTGGATCAAATTTTTTTAAAAAGTGCAGTCTATTTAGTAGTGCTGCTAAACCAGAATACATCTTCGAAGTTAGGAATAAATCATCACTATCCTTTTTTATTGCTATATTTTGAGCGATGATTCTTGTTTCTTCAGATTTGATTTCTAATTTTTCTGCTGTCAATACCGCTCCTATGTCTTCTTGACGAGTTTGTGCAGCACTAAAGTAAGCTGCTGTTTTAAACGCTTTACTACAATTTATCATGCTAGAAATTGCGTTATTAAAATCATTATTAGTTTCATAATAATTAGATATGAGGGAATAAGCTTTTCCTAATATAAAAAATACTCTCGCACATTCAAGCATTATATCCCATATTTGGATTTCCCTTTTCTCTACAGGATCATAGAACCTTGGAGATATATCTAATTCCCTTAAAATTTTAATTTGACTTTGTGTTTTATAATTGACATTAAGAAAGTTTACATACTCATGTAATAGTTGAAAATTATTCATATCAATTTCAGAATCCGGTTTTCGTAATAAATCTTCTATGGCTTTGACTCTATGATGCAAAAATCGAATTTTTTGCATAATATCTTCTGAAAAAAAAGTTTTAGATGTACCTACACTTGTTCTACCTTTTTTACCTTTTTTACCTTTTTCAATCGGAATTATTTTTGGTTTTACTTCTCTTATTCTTGTACTTTTTATTTTTTCTTTTGAAATAGGGGTTGGTTTTACTGATATGCTTTCTTTTTGAGTTTGAGATTGATGATGATATTGAACTTCTTGTTCGACAAGACGGGGTTTATTTTCAATGCTAGATTCTAATTTATGCATGACTAAATCTTTTAATTCTTCTTCAAAATCTGGACGTTTCCCCTCTGATGGTAATCTAGAGTAAATATTCAAGGTCTTTTTCAATTCTACTTCTAAATCACTTTCATATAATGTATTTGGATAATCTTTATCTAAAGTTGCACACACTTTTAAATTCTTTTTTAATTTATCTTGGAACATATCATCCAAAATTTTTTTTTCTTCAATAAACTTATCAATTTCTATTTTTGGCTGTTCTTTTTCCAACATTTCTATAAACCCAATATTCTTATGATGTAAAAATTACCTTAAAATTCTATTTCAACCTATAAACCATAAATTTTGATGATAGTGAATCAAATATTAATGGATTATTATGTAATTATTTTTAGGTAAATTTATAATTTTCCGTGAGCAATTGTTGACTATTACGTCTTAATTATATATATAAAAAACGATAAAATGTTAGATAGAAGCTGATCCTTTTCATTCTTCACACACTAATTTCACGAAGATAACATTTATAAGCATGTTTATCACAGTATATATTAGCGCTAAAGCGCATGGAATTCAAAATTTCATATTTTGGTGATAAACTAAAAAGAAATAAATTGAATACCTAATGGAAATAGAGTACGGCGATAAAAGAAGCCAGATAATTATTGCTGGGATTCTGGTACTTTGTGTTGTGGCTATTTTCGTAGGATTCGCATTGGTTATTGGG
>JAGXNQ010000036.1 GCA_019894955.1 Promethearchaeota archaeon
AGTTGATCTTGATAATGTTCATTAAATTTTTCATTAAAGGATCATAATTTGATCTTAATAATGTTCATTAAAATTTTATTAAAAGGAACCATTTTTATTTTGATAATGTTCATTAAAATTTTATTAAAAGAATCATTAATTGACCTTGATAATCTTCATTAAAATTGAGAAATCCATATATCAATCCTGCAACAAAAGAATCTCCTCCTCCAACACGATCAACAATGTGAGTGATATCGTAATGTGGACTAATAAATAATTTCTGATTGTTATATAAAATAGCAGCCCATGTATTGTGACTCGCAGATATGGATCCTCTTAATGTAATTGCGGTAGTTTTAAGATTTGGATATTTTTTGTGCATTTCTTTAACAACGTATTCATATTTCTCGGGATCCAATATTCCAGATGAAATATCAGTATCTGGTGCTTTAATTCCAAGAACTTTATCTGCGTCTTCTTCATTTCCAATAGCAATATCACAATCTTTGACTAATTCAGGCATAATGTCAGAAGGATTTTTCCCGTATTTCCAAAGCTTACTTCGATAATTAAGGTCACAAGAGATGGTGATACCCTTTGATTTTGCCACTTCTATAGCATCTAAGCAAATATCTGCTAAATTTTGTGAAATTGCAGGTGTAATACCCGTCCAATGGAACCAATTGACATCTTCAAGAAGTAATTCCCAATTGAACATTTCGGGTTTAGCATTAGATATCGCTGAATGTGCTCTATCATATATTACTTTACTGGGACGAGCTGAAGCCCCATTTTCAAGAAAATAAATTCCAATTCGTTCTCCTCCCCGTAATATCTTATTTGTATTTACCCCAAATTGTTTAAGGTATCGAATGCAAGCATCTCCGATATCATTATTAGGCAATCTCGTGACATAATCAACGGGAATTCCAAAATTACTCAGAGATACTGCAACATTTGCTTCTCCACCTCCGAAAGTCACATCAAAAGAAGTTGCTTGACTAAATCGTTTAAAGTAAGGAGGAGATAATCTTAGCATTATCTCTCCAAATGCAAGTACTTTGTTCTGCATATAATTTCACTTAATTAATTATTAAGTGAATTAAATGCATGATGGAATTTAATTTTTAAAAAAAAAAGTCAAAAAAATTAGATTTTTGACCCGCAATTTTCGCAAAATTGGGCACTTTCACTAAGTTGTTGACCACAATATACACAATAATTTTTATCATGTGCTGGTAGAGGAGCCTCAATTTTTTTAGGGGGAGGAATAAAATCAGTTGAGACTTTGTATTCAACTCCTTTTCCTAACTCAATTTCTCCTGTATTTGAGTTGAACTTATATTTAACAAATCCTTTATCTCTCAAATCTACTAAAACTCTTAATACATCTTTTGGTTTAATTCCAACCTCTAAAGCTATGTCTTCTAATTTGTGATTACCTTGAAAATCTCTGTCCATTAAAGCAACTCTAACTGCTTTTTGAAATTTCCTATTGGTATTAATTTGTGTAAATCCCCCAATCATTATGAAAAAAGCGGGTATAAAGAGCCAATATCCCCAATAACTTAATCCAATAAAGTCAAAATGTATAGTATTTAAAACAAGGGAAATCACACCAACAATTATGAAAACAATGCCTACTCCAAAAGTTTCCATTGGAGCCTCGTATTTTTCTTTTGAATAATATCTATCCTTGACCATTACTTATCACTATTAATTAATTTCTATAAATTAAGAAATTAAACTATATCAATCTTATACTAATTTCATTAAAAAAAAGATCATAAGACCAATATTTATGAATAAAAAAGTTAGGTATTAAATTTAGAAAATATTCATTGCTTTTCCTAACCAATACACTACTAAATAGGAGTTTGGAACTACTTGTCTTAATCCATTTCCATTTGGATCTCCACCAGTTCCAGACAGCTTGCTATGTTCCCAAAGCATGTGGTGGACACCCATTTCAGATATGGTTAGGGGTTTTAAATAAGTGGGCTCATCAAATCCAAATTCATCACCAATCCATTCAAATAACGATCCAAAAGGGTGGTTTGCAAAGAAGTCATTCCATTTAGCTTTATTTGATTCTGTTTCCATCATTCTAATTTCGGGATTCAGACTCGTTGCTCTGGTGGAGTTCAAGCGAATAGTTGTATTATAATTCCTAACTCCTTCACCCCATCCAGAAGTATTGTACCGCCATAATTGATCGAGAATATCCCACTTTATTGTTTCATCATTATAGTCGGGGTCTTCATAAACCGAAGAATCTGGGATCATGGACATGAAAGCTAAGTGAACTATATTAAAAAATGCATTACGATGATAACGTAAGTAATCATAAAATCCATTTTCAAAGTTTTTGATATAATGTTGCTGCAGAATCGGATTGTCTTCTAGCATTATTAATGAAAACATTACATCCATACTGAAAGCTAAAGCATACGTATCATAAAATGTATTTTGATGGCTTGATTTCCCCGCTCCAAACATTGACATGACTTTGGTAGCTTCATATTGATAAAGCGAGTCATATTTTTCGGGTGATGCAGTTGCCCCGATACGAAGTAGTGTAAGACGCCATACTGTATCTGGAAAATAAACATTAAGATCCGATCCTACGGGTTCTCCTTCGCCCCCAAGAACAAGCCAATTAGTCTTTTTGAATCCTTCAATCATTTGTTCTGTTAACAATTTAACCCTTTCCACACACCATTCACTATCATCATTTACAGTGGGATCAATAAATTTTAATACACTTGATAGTCCCAAATAATAACCAGCTAATTCATCTCTGCTTGTGTGAAGTCTCACTCGCCAATTTTTATAAGGTCCTGTACCATTAAAATGTCGAGGATGTTCTTCAAACATCCATTCATGATATTTCCTATCCTCTGGAGAAGACACAAATCTTGCGGGCATTCCAGGGTAGTCGGGACCAATTCCCCCATTAGGTGCAGCTAGCATATTGCTGAAGCCCGTAACACATTTCTTAACCATACGTGTAGCATTTGTTAATTCATCGGCATCTGCTGAATCTAATGCTGCTTTATATCGAAAACATTGAGATGCTAATGTATAACCCAACTGGAGCGCTCCATTATCTGTGCCATGCCAACCTTCTACTTCAGTGTAAGTATCGTTTGTAAAAGTAACATCAATACTTATATTAGATGGAATATGAAATTTCTCAAGTTGCGAGTCGAATATCTCTGCCATTTTTTCCATATAGGTTTCATTTCCTTCAATTTGAGCCTGAGGAATAAAATAACTAGTGTTTGGAGGATCTAAACTAAATGTAAAAGATGCCACATCATCAACCATATAAAGAGCAAACCCTATATAAGAAAAAAAACCTATAACTGGAAGAGATAACAGAAATGAAACAATTACATATTTATAAATTAAATTTTTTCTAGCTCGAATCCTCATATTATTCACGTTATAAAGAGATATGTTAATTATTTGTATTTATTAGTATTTAAACTTTTAAAAGTATAGAAGGAATTGAATACCTAATAAATCTCCACACCATTACTAGTTTTTAGAATATCTGCTTTTCCTCCAACTTTTTCAATTGCACTTTTTAAAGCATCTTTATGTTTTAATGATAGAGCAAACATTGTCCCTCCAAATCCAGAGCCATTAATTTTTCCCCCCAATGCACCTGCTTTTAGACTTGCTGATATCATTTTATCAATTTTATTCGTGGAGACTTGAATAAAATCCCTTAAATTTTGGTGATGTAAATTCAATAAATTTCCTAATTGAGTATAAAAATCTATCAATTGAATGGAATTGTCTTTATTTTTATTCAGGTAATACTCGTTTATTAAACTGAAAGCTCTTGTAGTTATATCTCTATTTCTTAAATTTCCAATTATCTTCTTTTTATATTCCTCCTTTAGACTATTCAGATACAGTTGAATATCTTCCAACTTTGTAATGAAAGGATTGAATTTTGGAAAAATGGAACTTAATATCTCAAATGCTTTTAAAGACGAAAATTTTGTCCTAACCAAGTCAGCAACTGTTGCTTTCTTCTCCATCGAATTTCCTAAAACAAATCCATCAAGATTTATATCATACGTTTTTAATTGTGGTTTAGGTTCCTCCGGTTTTAAGAAGATTAGGTTACCATATACTGATGTGAAGTGATCCATCATACCACCTGCTTCTTGAAACTCTTTAACCTCTGCGTTATATCCCTCAAGAGCTAATTGAGATCTATTTAGTGTATGGTTAGTGATATGATCAAGAAAATATAGCCAACCAATTACTAATGCTGAAGAACTTGCTACTCCGGCATTTATTGGAATATCCCCTTTAATTGATACTTCGTATCCTTTCTGAAATTTGATCCCCTTTCTTAAAAAAAGATTATATGCACTCTTGATGTAATCCCTTTTTGATTGATATTCTAATTCCTTTTGATTTAAGATAATTTCAATATTTTCATGGGTATCTAGAAAGGATACTATAAATTTTGGTTCAGTTATTCTTTTTGCTTCAAGGTAGATGTATTTTGAAATAGCCAGTGAAATTATGGGATAACCCAGATAGTCTTGATGCTCACCAAAAAGGCATATTCGACCGGGTGATTTTATTTTTATCATGGTACAATAATAAAAAGAGTTTGATATGCAATTTAAAGTTCATACATATTATCACGATATTACTTTTTTTTTTCTTTATGAGAACGTAAATTTTAATGTTAAATTGGTTTTATTTCACTTTTTAAACATTTTTGAAGAATACATATGAACACCCAAATTGAATTGGAAAATAACCCATGATACACGACTTTATCATAATAAAAGATGGATTACCGATTTTAGTAAAGAATTTTTCCAATCCGAGTAATATTTTTTGTAATGGTGATTCTTTAATCATGATATCAGGATTTTTTACTGCTTTAAATTCTTTCTCTGATTCCTTTGAGGACTTAGGCACAATAAGTGAATTAAAATTATCAAATAATGAATTAAAGTTATCATTTTTAAAGGACAATGGCATTCCAAATTTAATTTACCTTGCAACCTATGATGAAACTTCAAAGGCCGTAAATGTCCAAAGAGTTTTAAGAAAAATCTCTAAAACTTTTTTAAAAAAATATAATATCAATCAAATATTGAACTGGAATGGAAGGAGAAATGCTTTTAAGACTTTTGATGAGATTTTAGAAAATTATCAATATGAAGAAATTGAAGAAAATGACCTAAATTTCAAAGAACGAGTAATGGATCTCTTCAAAAATGTGGAAGAAAAATTAAATGAAGAATCAAATTTAATAGCTTTAAGAGAAGGTAATAGAGTATCTCGAGAGATCCCAGGATATTGCATTCAAGTACCAAAAAGTGTGAGTTCATTGAATATCAACCCTAAACATTACCTTACGGGTGAAGTATCCTATAAGGTTTTTAATAGAATTAATGGAGAAAGTTCAATCGAAAGTATTTCTGAAGAATTAAATATTTCTCATAAACAAGTATATAATATTTGCAAAAACCTCATTAAGTTAGGTTTTATAACTCTAAACTAGGGTTAAAGTTAATTTGTTTTTTTTTTATGTTTTTGATGTTTTCTTTTACTCTTACGTGTTTTTTCTTCGATTTGTTCCGTGAGAGCTTTTAACGCTTGATCATCGTTACATTCAAATTTAAAAACGCCTTCAACTTTACTTTCTTCTTTATCACCGGATTTACTTATTTTTTCAAATGACAGTTTTACAGGTTCATTTTGAGTTAGAGCGAGATTTAAATAATTGATAAATCCTATGTGTTTAGAAGGAGCAATGGTGAATTTGATAGAAATTTCCCTTCCATTTTTAGTTGTTGTTGTTAGTACCAATCGTAATTTCATATTTAATCCCCCTAATTTTCAATTTTTTTGAAATTAAAAATACCTTCTATTAAATTTTCTTCTTTTTTGCCAGCATCATCGATTTTTTCAAGCGATAATTTTACAGATTTATTTTCAGCTAAAGCAAGATTGATAAAATTAATAAATCCCAAATGCTTGGAAGGAGTAACATTGAATTTGATTGAAACGGGTTTAGCTTTCTTAGTTGATGTTTTTAATACAATTCGCAGCTTCATTTGTACTTAATCCTAAATTTTAAATTATTAATATCAAAAAAAAATATATTACGTATTAAATAATAAAGTATTATATAAATTAAAAAGAATTTCAAGATTTCAACATGTCTTCTAATCTATTTGCGTATAAATTCAAAAATGACCAATGGCATAATGCTGATGGTATCAATGAAAGTGATATTGTTGTTATCGTAGATTCATCTAGGAATTTAATTTGGCATTTTGAAGGAAGGAATAGTTCTGCTAGAAAATGTAACAAAGCAAGAGAATTACTAGGAGAAATTAAAAACAAACATGCAACATATAAGATTAAAAAAATCACGAGTAAAACTCCTAGAGATATAATACGAGAACTTCAGATTTTGAAAGAACAATACTTTGCATCAACAATTCAGCAGTTAAATGTTGATATATCAAAAGTTTCTCAGGCATATTTCTATTTAAATGCATTTGGTAATCTCCTTATCATTATATCTCTTACAATAATTATTCTCTTAATAGGAGGGACTGGGACTCAAATTTATGAGAATTACCAGCATTTTTCGATCAGATTGGTTGATTTTGAAATGATATTCATTGTTTTATCATTACTCTCATTGATTTCCTTTTTATTATTCTTATTTGCGGGCTTAATCGTTTTAGTGTTAAAACAAAAAATTGTTGCAACCTATAACATATTTGGGAGCATTCTCACTTTCATTGCATTTTATATGATTAGCACAAGGACCAATGTTTTTTATTTAGAAATAGACTTTCAGACTATATTAATCAGAATAGACGTCTTCTCTTTATTTGTATTTAACGTTGCCATTCTTTACATAATAAGTCTTTTTATCGGTTTCGTAATGAGTTTCCTTGGATTTAAAAAAGTAGACCATGCTATTAAAGAAGAATAGATATTACAAGAGTGTATGTTATTATGGCTTCAAAATTCCGTTTGCGAAGATTATTTAAACCTATTATTAAAATTTTAGCTCGAGGTTTAAGCAAAATAGGTCTATCTGCGAATGGTGCGACAATAACGATGCTAACTTGCTCACTCATCAGTTTTTTAATGTTAGTGTTTTTTTCTAACTATGTAATTTTTTCAATTTTCGTCTTTTTAACAGGTATCTTTGATGGAATTGATGGTGCTATTGCTCGATTAAAAAACACAACATCTCGATTTGGAGGGATTTTTGATTCCATAATGGATAGACTAAGTGAATTTTTTATTTTCCTCGCTCTTTTAATAAACCGGTGGGATGAAAACCTGTGGATTATTATCGATATGAAGTTAATTATTACCCTTTCTTTCTTAACTTCAATAATGATTAGTTATTCAAGATCAAGAGCTCAAATCTTATACTATGGAGATTATGACATTGGACTCATGGCAAGATCTGAAAGATTATTTTATATCTTCGTCACTACATTAATTTCATTTTATTTTGGATATTTTAATGAATTTATCTTGTTTTTTTTACTCTTAGTTATCTCGACTGCAATATTCAGATTTTTAAAAATTCATTCAATGATATCAGACTCAGAGAAGATCTAGCAAATCATTTTTTATTGAATTCGATGATTATTTTATCCCCATTCTTCAAGTTAAATAAATTTCTTAAATATGGTTTTGCTAATATTTCAATTATATTCTTATCATGATGAGTTCTTTTTATGTCTAATATTGCTGCCTTTCTTCGCAGATTTCGATCATCTAATCGTGAAATAAACACATCATAACAATTTACTGGGCCATATTCTCTATTTTGATCTTGAAATCCTTCAATAATTACCGGAGCTACACTAGCTAATTTCTCTCTTAAAATTGAGTTACTTGTATCACTTAATTCCAAATTTAAAGTACCTTTAAATGGTTCAAATCCCAGTTTATTTTTAAATTGATCATAATAACCTTTGATGGATACATAATATCCCCCTTCATGCATACCTTCACGAACTATGCCAACAATTAAGATTGACTCGAGCAACCCTTTCAATGTTTTATACATATTCAGCATCACTGTTGATCCCTCTTTAGTGATTGAAATTTTCTGAGATTTTCCCTCGGTTGTTCTTCTTATCCAATTTTTCTGTTCTAAATCTAGAATTCTCCGATTTCCCGTTTGTTGGCTAGAATTAAGCAACTCGCCAAATTGCGAGCTACTTATCTGAATTGAATTTTGATGTTTTGTTAGTTGACATAGCTTTAATAAAGCAAACCAATTCGCATAGTTATCTGGAGAAATTTCTTCATTATTTTCCATTATTATTCAGAACTTTTATTTTGAAATCTTTCTATAATTTTTTGCTTTATTAGCCCTGAAGAATGTAATTCACAATCATCACAATATAATTTAAGACGTTGAATAATAATATGTTCTAGACCAAGTTTTTTTAATCCTTCTTTTAAAGTATCTAAATCATATTTCTGATCAGGTCCTAATAAAATGATATCAGGGTTAATTTCTTCGACTGTTTTAAGAGTATCATTATCGCTTCGACCAAGTCTCGCTACTTTTACATTTTTTATTCCTTTAATAACCTCAAGTCGTTGCGCTTCAGGAATAATTGGAGCTTCACCGGAATATAATTCACGGTTTTTATCAGTTGATACAATAACACAAACATCTCCCAATTTAGCGGCTTCATTGATTAAAAAAAGATGTCCGGGATGGATTAAATCAAATGTTCCAGCAATTAATACTTTTTTATTCATAGATTCCATCTTTTAGTCTTATCTAGTAATCAGTATTTCTCTATTTTTTGAATTCGATATTTTTTTCAATGCAATTCTTTAAATTATTCATTTGGAGTGTTATTGAAATGTCTCCGCGTGTTTTTTCTATAATTCCTCTTGCTTTATCTGTTTTTTGCCTTAAATCTTGAGTTAATCCAGAAGGATAATCGACTGAAAAGAGATCCGAATAAATTTCATCCATAGTTTCTAGAATTCTTGTTAGATTTTGTGTATTTGAACTACGGATATTATCTAGCACATATCTCCTGAGTTCTCCAATAACATCAGCTAATCCTAATGTATAATTAAGGGGATCAATTTTTAATTCGCTAGGGGAGGGAAGGTCTTTATTATTAATAATTGCATGTAGTGAAATTGCTTCAGCATATTCTTGTTCTGGGACTTTTAGATATTTTGAAAATGCTCCAATATCTTTAGATATTAATTGTTGTAAGTTTGTCAAATTAGATTTGATTATATTGACTTTATCTTGATAGAGATTAACTTCATTTCTATGAATATTTTTTATTGCAACACTACAATCTCGAATAATTTGCCGAGATTTCTTGAGTATTTCTTCCCGACCATTATCTAGTTTATCTAAATTTTCAAATAATTCAGAGAAAATTACTTTAAGATTCATGTGAATAGATAAATATTTTAGTTATTATTAATTTGAAAGTTAATTGTAGGTAATTATCAAAAGTATTTAGAATTTTTTATAAGTAAATGGTAAGAGAAGCAAAGAAGAGAGAAAATCATGAAAATTTTATTAATCCATTCCGAAAGTGTTGAAGTAGTTAAGAATAAACAAGCTACGAGCAACCCACAGGATTTTCCCGATAAAGTCATAAAAATGGATGGCTTAGTCCTTGTTGCATATGTTTCCGTAGAAGATCAAGATACTTATGATACAGATATGATTGCTAAACAAGGTGCTCAAGTAATTGAAGATGCTATATTGCAGATTTCGGGATTTCCAGAAAAAATAAGGCAAGAAAATGAAGAAATAAGAGCATATAACAAGAAAATAGAATCAAAAACAATCAAAGGAAATCTACGGAATTTAAAAGAATTGATTAAAGATCTTGATATGTATAGAGTTGATAGAGTTCTTGTTTATCCTTGGGCACATCTCAGTAAATTCTTGAGTAATGAAGCTAATGCAATGGAAGTATGTCCTAAAATTGCTCAAATTCTAAATGATAGAGGCATTGAGGCCGGATTTTCTCCCTTTGGATGGTATAAATCTTTCAAGATAAACTGTATTGGACATGAAGTTGCTGAAATGTATAGAGATGTGAAATTATATATTCAACCAGAAGAACACATTACCAACGCTGAATTTAAAATATTGCTCCCTTCAGGTGAGGAGGAAAACATAGAATTTGATGAAAATAAAGATATAAAACCTTTAAAAAATATCGAGGATGAAGATTTCTTCCTATTCCTCAAATCTGAACTCGGATCAAGAAGAGAGGACACATCTATAGAGCCTGTTCATATAAATGTTATGAAAGATTTTGAGTTAGTCGATTTCGATCCTAACAGTGATAAAGGGATTTTTCGTTGGT
The DNA here is from genome assembly GCA_019894955.1 of Promethearchaeota archaeon. GTDB lineage: Archaea > Asgardarchaeota > Lokiarchaeia > Sigyniarchaeales > SOKP01 > SOKP01. Next base: position 10,383 of record JAGXNQ010000036.1, read on the forward strand.
ATACAAAAGGTATGATAATGAGAAATCTAATTAAAAATTTTATAGAAGACAGATTAATTGATTATGGAGCATTACTTATTGATACTCCGATCATGTACACGGTTAAGAATAAAAAGCTGACTGCTCAAACTGCTCGCTTTCCAGCACGGACGTATTGGGTAGAATCTGGGAGAGATAGATTTTTATTAAGATTTGCATCTGATTTTCTATTATTCGATATGGTAAGTAAGATGATTCTCAAGCCACACTATTTTCCCTTAAGATTATATGAATTTGAGCAATATGATTTTAGGAGAGAAATGGAAGGGGAATTAAGTGGATTGAGAAGGTTAAGAGGATTTATCATGCCTGATTTGCATACTTTATGTAAAGATCTTAATCTAGCAGTTGAAGAATTCATTAAACAGTATAAATTAATCAGAGATTTAGAAAGTGATTTAGGGATTGAATCAAATGTAGTTTTTAGAACGACTAAAGATTTTTATAAGGATAATAAGGAATGGATTGTACAACTTTTGAAATCTGAAAATAAAGCAGCTCTTTTAGAACTATGGGAAGATAGATATTATTATTTTGTCTTGAAATTTGAAAGAACTGTTTTATCAGCACAAAACAGAACGGCAACATTAGCTACTAATCAAATTGATGTAGAAAGTTCCTTAGAATATATGGTTGATAATGAGGGAGTAAAACGTCAAAAATATGATATTAAGTTTACGGATGATGATGGAATACAAAAATATCCTATTATACTTCATAATTCACCAACTGGAGGGCTAGAACGTATTCTCTGGGGTTTGATTGAATCAGCTATAAGAAACAAAGATAGAATTGTACCAGGATTTAAAACTTGGTTATCTCCCATTCAAGTTCGCATAATTACCATTAGTGATGAGCAAACTCAATATGCTGAAAAGATATTGGACATCCTAAGTAAGGAGTCATATAGAGTAGATTTTGACGATCGCAGTGAAACAATGGGCAAAAAGATTAGACAAGCTGAAGTTGAGTGGATTCCATATGTTATTATAATTGGTAAAAACGAACAAGAAAATCAAGAGATTTCTGTAAGAAAGAGATTAATAGGAAAACCATTCGGTCCCAAAAAAGCTACTGCCGAACAATTCAAAAACTGGAAATTAAGCATGTTACTTGAAATGTTAGAAAATGACACAAAAAGCTTTCCTAAATATAAATTACCAAAACCACTTAGGAAATTTTCAACTAAGGTGTATTTTAGAAAATAAGAGAATAGAACCTCTATGAACTAATAATTAATTTTCTTAAATATACTATAAAGATTATATTTTAATTATATATTCGATTACTATTTTCATCAATTTAGGTATATTGCAAAAAATGACAATTAAATGCATTATTTTCGATTTAGGGGATGTCATCTTTGAACTTGACTTTAATCAGTTCTTTAATGAGGTAATCACACCATCCCCCTTAAATAAACCTAAAACACCTATTATGCTGGAATTTTTCCGCCAATCTGATACCTATCATCAAGGAAAAATAAGTGATAAAGAATTCTACAACCAAGCTTGTGACCTGTTGCGAGTGTGTAATTTAAATCAAAAAGCATTCTATGCTGCTTTTAACAGTATCATTTCAGAAATAAATATGGATATGGTTGAGTTGGTTAAGAAAATCAGAAAGAATAATCAACTCAAAATGATATGCATGTCAAATATCAACTCTAGTCATTGGAAATATATAAAGAAAATGAAGTGGAATATATGGGACCTCTTTGATGAATTTATCCTGTCTCATGAAGTTCATTTGACCAAACCGGATAGTAAGATATTTGAAATAGCAATTCAAAAAGCGGGATGCGCCCCTGAGGAAATTGTATTTGTCGATGATGGTTTTAATAACATCAGAGCCGCTTCAGAATTAGGGATAACTGGAATTCGTTTTGTAGATATTGACGAGCTCATAAAATCTTTAAATGAGCTAAATATTATGACAAATTAAAACTTCTTATTCTGTCATTCCATGTAAACAAGCTTTTGCAATTGTTTCAAATGCTAATTCTACATTGTCTCCTGTCTTGGCTGAAGTTTCGAGATATTCGCAATTTAATCTTCTTGCTAGATCTTCTGCTTCTGATCTCTCCACTTGATGCTCTAGATCGGATTTATTACCCAAAATTATCATTGGAATGGATTTTTTTACAGATTTTTTAATACTGCTTATCCATCCCGGTAATTTTAATAAGGATTGGGGATTTGTCAAATCGAAAACTCCAAGAGCTCCATTACTCCCTTTAAAATAGATGGTCCGAAGCTTTGCAAATTGCTCTTGGCCTCCAATATCCCAAATCAAGAGACGTACGTTAGTTTCCTCCTCTAATTCAACATCTTTAATTAAAAAATTTGATCCAATTGTCTGTTTCAGTTCAGTGCTAAAATAATCTTTTATGTATCTTATCAGTAGGGATGTTTTTCCTACGTCTCCTCCGCCAAAAAGGGTGATTTTAAACTTATATGTATCAGAAATTTTAATTACCTAATTTATTTAATTAATTAAATTAATAGAATCATCGAAAGTATATTTGATATATTATATTAAATATATTTATATGTTTATAATGGATTTAGTAAATTTGAAAAAATTATATTGTAAAATTCAAAATTATTGAGGTTTATTCGTGCTTTTCTTTGCGTTTTTGGATGGAATCTTTGATATCTTCTTCGATAATATGGATTTCCTTTTTTACACTTTGCCCTGTTTTTTGACCAATACGTCCGACTTGTATCATGATCCATTCTGGTGACCCCACTCCATTATAAAACTCCATCCAGAGGAACATAAAAAATCCATAGAATCCAATATAACTAAAAGTTAAAACTATAAATTGTACAAGATCAAGAGAATTGAAAAATAACGTGACAAATACAAAATGCATTAAGAAAAGACTCAACGAAACCCTCCCGTAATATTTTAACATGCTGATAAAATAATTCGTTTTCTCTTTTATATCAATGAAATAGAAGCTAATTCCAATCAAGAGTAATGCAGCACCCATATTATAAATCATATTCGGTCCTCTTCCACGAATAAGAAACTCACACATCCCGGGATATCTTATTTCTGGAATAAACATTTGGGAATTAATATCGTTTAGTAGTGACATGAGAGGATATTCTTCCAAAGGTAAAGTTCCAATGTGGTTAAATTGAGCAATATCCCATATATCTCCAGGCACGTATAATTCTCTACCTAACCACAATCCCCCAATTACAAAAATTAAACCCCATAACATGAAAACTCGGAATAGATGAGTGAAACTTTTTTTTGTTCCGCTAATCATGGCCTCGTGCAATAATTCTCCAAAAATTGTAGCGATAAAACATATTGCAAGCCAAGGTAGAAGAGGCGTCATGGGAGAAGGAGACACAACAATGTAATGGAAAAAGGTGATAATTGGATTACCTGCTTCTTTTCCGATAAATAAAAATTCACGTATACCATCGGATGTGAAAATGATTATTAACCCAATCATTGCTCTTGAAAGTTTACCTAATTTGAGGGCATATAGAGAGAAAATCTGAGAGAATCCAATGAACATCAAGATATTCCAACCCCACAAATTTAAAGGAAATGGATATCCTCCTATTGTAAATTCAAATGAAAATATATTGAATAATACTCCGATAACAATAATTGTTAAACCTCTACTCAAAATTCGATTTCGAATTACTTTTTCTGATTGAGCTCCTTTTTTCTTTTTTTTAATACTGAAAACAACACTTAAAGCTGAAAGAAATACAAACAAGGAGGGACCAACAATATCCAAAACAGTATAACATACTCCATAAAAAAATATCCATTGTGAATTCAACCAAGATCCACCTGTATGAGCAATCATGATCATGACAATTGCGAAACCCTTCACAAAATCAATACTATGGATCCTTTTAAGAGAAGCATAGTCTCGGATATCTTCAACAGGGATTGTTTCTTTCAAATAATCGCCCAGAGGGATGGAATCCAAATCCCTATAGTCTTGTTCTTCTGATGACATGAGAATCAGTTTCTTTCGATATTAGATTTGTATTAATATTTTAAAATTAAATTAATATTATCTTATGATTTTATACTATTTGAATGTTTATATATTTCAAATTTTATCTGCTTGGAGAGTAGCATGAATATAAGAAAGTATATTGATTTGAGGCTTATAGGAATTGTAGGTTCGTGTCTCTTGATTGTTTCTCAATTTTCATCTTGGTATTCTGGATTATCCTTAATCAATATATTCTTGATCACTACATCTGTAGCTATAGAGGATTCATTTTTATATCTGTTTCCTCTGATCAGTGGGATTATTTGTTTTATTGGAACATTTCTTGTCTTGTATAAATTGGAATATAAACTCAATTCAGTAATCATCAACTTTATTGGGCTTGGATTTTTCTTAATTTTTATCATTGAAATTGTACCTAAGGATTTCCTTTACATTGGCAGTGTAGGATTTTATTTTGCTGTCATTGGAGCTCTATTAATCTTATTAGATGTAATAAATGTTTTAAAATTGAATAATAATCTTATTGAGGAAGGGAATTAAAATTAATACGGAAAACGAATCAAAGAAAGAGAAAGAGAGAAATCAAGAACCTGAACCAAATTTCTATTATGCTTTAGGGCACAAAATAAGAAGGAGAATAATAGAACTGATTGGTGAAAATGGTTTTTCATCATTTACAGTACTGAAGAAAGAATTAAATGTAAGTACTGGTACAATCTATCACCATCTTGATACACTTTCAACTCTAATCAAACAAAAATCAGATAAAAAGTATTACCTTACAGAATTGGGAATACGAGCTTATGATTCGATTAGGAATAATATAGGATCTATATCATTTGATATTTCGAAAAAAGATTACGACTCATTTCTTCTAAAAGGACTAATGTATCTCACACCAAAAAGAATAATGGTTAAAACCAACAAACCAAACTTTTTTGTTATTATATTATCGATCATGATTTTGATCTCAGGGGGAATTTTTTGTGCTTTGAATGGATTATATCCCTTCTTTTTATTATTTGGAACTATTCCAGAAATACCATATGCACCCTTTTTCAATTTCCTTTTCTTTCTATTCAATTTTTTTGTTTTCTTTTGTATTATTGAAGCAATAAGCCGGATTTTTTATAAAAAAAAAGAAAATTCAAAAGAATTCCTGAGCACGTTTGCAATAATATTTCTTCCTTCAGCATTGTATTTGATAATACATTATTTTTTTCTTGTTTTGATGGTCATTGAAATTACTTTTGTTGGAATATTAGACAATATAATCATGATTATTTTCCAAGTTTGGTCATTATGGTTGCTTACCTACGGCATAGTCGCTTATAAACAATTAAGAATTGAAAATGCACTCATAATTTCTTTACTATTGCATTATGGAGGATTTTCCCTCATATTAATAATATCTATTTAATTACTCTGAATTCTTTTTTCTCTAATGCGCTAATCAATCGATCTTCTTGAATTTTTGAATCTTTCATATTTTTGGCTTTAGTTGCAATAAAGCAAGCAAATGAGGGATCTTCATTCAAAGCTAATGGAGGTGATACAATAAGAGGATTTTCTTTCATAATTCGAGGTATTAATCCTGCATTTACTTCATTTAATGGGAGTTCCCCTACATAACTTAGTCGTAAGTGAAAGAAATGTGAAAAATCCTTATGAGTAGAATCTACGATGCTATGTACTTCTATATCTGGTTGGGAAATTAATAAAAGAGGATTCTTTTTTGTGACATTCCTAATCCCAATATAAGAGGTTGTCAATCTTGGGTTAATTTCTATGAAACTAAAAGAATTATCTTCTTTTCTGATGAAATCAATTCCATAATATCCTCTAAATCCGGACAAATTTAGTTTATGCAATTGTATTTTTATTTTTTTTCTAATATTTTCATCATCTGATATGGGAGTATATCCTCCCAAGTAAGAAGAATTGCTATCATTTATACCAATCTCAACAAATTGAGCATTAAAGGATAAAATGTTTTGCCCTTGGGTATTTCCTATTATCGATACACTTAAATCTTCCCCTGGGATATATTCTTGTATAATATAGTCTCTATCTGGTTCAATATCGTTATAGTTGGATGAGAAGAAAGAAGATATCTGAGATTTATTTTCAAAATAGAAAATAGATTCAGCACCAACACCATCTTCTGGTTTAATTATTATAGGGAATTTTAATTTTGAAACTAAATTAATAAAATAATCTTTATTGAATAAATGGGAAGGAAGATGATAGGTTAGTGGAGTAGATACTTCTTGTTTCTTAAAATAATTATAAGTTTCAAATTTAGAGGAAGCTAACTTAATTGCTTCTAAATTCATACTTAGAATTATTTTATTCTGGTCTTTCATTATTTTAGTTAAGTTGAATAGGATATCAGAAAATTCAGGAGCGATAATGAACACGTATTCGCAATCATTGACAGCTTTCTTAACTTCAAGAAAAATATCCATACTTTGATTTATTTCCTTAGCAAAATCTGCTTTTAAATATCTTATCATATGCTGAATTCTATAGTCAATTAGTGTCTTGATTTGGAAGTCAAGGTTTTTGAAATCTTCAACAATTCCTCTTAACATTCCAAATCCTTCATTAAATAGTGATATAGGAATGTCAACGTGATTGAATCCACCCCCAGATATAAATTCAAAAATAAAAATTCGATTATTTTTCATATTGTTCAATTTCAACTATCCTTGAAATTGATAAAGCAAGTGGATATTATAAATTTGGGGGGATAGTTTTAAAGGGATGCATAAATTATTTTAAATAACTTAAATTTGACTACAAACTGTTAGATAAAAAGATGACTTATTTTCCGGAAGAGGTAATGCAAAGAATTCGTTACCTCCACTTTAAAATTAAACACCTAGATGACGCATTAGGTAAAAACGAAAGTTTTACTTTGGATGATTTAAGTCTGGTAATGGAATATACCAAGATCTTGAATATCAATTATATGAATGAAAATCATTCTAAGATATTAATAGATTTAGATCTTACGCGTACTTATAAGGATCCTGATGAAAACAATCGAGAAATAGAAATAAAAGATCTCATGATTGAGTGCGCTAGATCATTATGGATCATGGCGAGAGCTTACAGCACTCTTTCTGAAAAATTCGAAGAAGAGGAGGATTGGGAAAACGCTGTTGTTGCTATGGTAGAAAGTAGCAAGATGTATAAAACTGCAGCTTATTTTAGCGCTGCAAATACGTATCAAAATGATATTGGCATAACACTTTCCTCTGAGAATTTAGAAATGAACTCTGAAGAAGCAAGGGTTTTAGCTCAAAGTATTGCGGCGCTCAGAGAAGAGAATAATAACAATAAGTATTTTGCCTCAAAACTATATTCCGGGCTTTCACAGCTATCTAAAAGAATATTCTATCTTAAAAAACATGAGGAGAAAAAGAAACAGCAATTAAGGGCTCAATTTCACTATGATATGGGAAAATCCTGTCAGCTTAAAGCTCAAGCATCTTTAGAATCTTCAATTACTCCATTAAATGTGGATAAAATCACCCGTCTCAAACAAAAAGCCAATTTCTATTATGATAAATCAAAAGTTATTTGGAACGAAATGCTTGGGGATTTGACTAATCTCTCAATAGAAGAAAAAAACAATCTTAATGTTAATATAGCAGTTGTTGAAACATTGATAAAAGAGAATAATGTAGAATTTCTAGATTATGAGGAAATAAAAAGAATTCAAGATCCTGAACCCATTATTGTGATACCCGAAAATTTGGCTCCATTTGTTCCCAAAAGCACTATATTTCTCACAAAATTTGTTCCAAAAGATCTTAATGTTAAGCGATTCAAGTCTTTCACGCAAAAAAAGCTAGAACAAAAAATTCCCTATAGTAAAAAAGAAAAATTAATTGACCAAAAGGCGGGGATAGTTCGGACAATTAACGAATTAAAGACGTTAAGAGAAAGCAATGAAATTACAATAGAAAAATACGCTGAGCTAATGGAAAAATATTCTGTGAAACTTAAAATGATAGAGACCGCAATTGAGAAATTGGCAAAATAATTTTTAACTACTTTATCTATTTTCAAAATACAACTTTTGGTTTTTTTGAAATTCTTCATCCCTTTCATCATCATTTTTAAGGAGTAAATCATACGCTTCCTTATATATTAATCCTAATAATATTCCCTCTACTATAACATTTAAAATGATCATTATTTGCAACACTTGAAGATTTAACATTAGAAGAGTAAGAAGGAAGAATAAATGCGGCGTAAATATGATATTGAATATCCCAAGTGCCTTTGCAAACTTTATCACATTCTTAATTTCCAATTTAAAGATTTTTTTCACTCTCAGAGCAACCAAAAGATGAATTACTGAAAAGAGCATGCTAAATGCACCTAGTATTACAATTAAATTTCTATCATTTGGTTCTAATGCTAAATACGGTTTGAAAACGATGGCTCCTATCATCAATGTAGTAGAAAATAGAAAAAGCATAAGTGAGGATGATACTAAACCATCATGAAAATCCTTAAAATCCATATAATATTGTTAGTTTTTTAACTATTAAAAATATTCAATGAAGTTTAATTTTTTAAAGATTAAAAGTAAAGATAATATATTGATAAATTTTGAAATATGAAAAAACCATGAGTTTGCTAAGTAATCAAGAAATAGAATCTTTAAAGGAAGTACATCCAAAAAAGAAAATTCTGCGTTTAATCTTCTTAGTATTAGGACTTGTAATTATTCTTATAGGATTCTTATTTTTCATCTTAGGTTTCGACTTTGAAGTCATTATCTTGGAAATGAATTTCTCCATAGTAATTGATATCATTATAATATTAATTGGAATGATTATTACTTCAAAGTATTTCATTACATCATATTATCTACGAGAAAACTCCATTGTTTTTAAAAGAATGAGAGATATGAGAGAACCTATTGATACACATATCAAATTCAATTCATTTGCATTTACAAGATTAGCAGCAGCCATATTATTAACTATTGCAGGTGTTTTATCTCTTTTAGTATTCGGGACGGATATTGGTCATGAAGTTCCTTATGGAAGTGCTGTTTTCTTAGGGGGTCCTTCATGGTTTTATGTGACAGGGTTACCAGCATTAGGATTTGGATTAAGCCTTTTATTATATTGCTTTTTAAGTCTATTTCGAGGGATATTTTCACATTCAAAAAATTTCTATTTTTTCTATGAAGTTAGACCGGGATTCCCGTGGTTAACAGAAGTTCCAAAAAAAGAAATTGAAGCGATTCGATATCAGAATAATCA
>JAGXNQ010000037.1 GCA_019894955.1 Promethearchaeota archaeon
GAATTGAGTATAAGCGAGGCAGGAATGGATATAATTAATGGAATCAATTCAGCTATAAGAGCTAATATAATAAGCCATTTTTTTAACATCTTTCCTTGAAGGAATCTTACTATCCCAAATAAAACTACAAATCGAAAAAAGTAAAATTCCACATAGTATCGTAGAGCCACGAGATATCTAAAAGAATATTCAGTACTATAATCCCAGAGTATAGCGGTAATCGTGTTTGGACCCGGTCCTAAATCAATATGATATCCAAATGGTGCTAAAAATATTATTAGAAGAGAGAAAATTAGTAGAAATAATATTATTAACGATTTTCTATTCCATTTCATGACATTTGAATATATTAAGGTTAAATAAATAATTTTTTTATTATTTAAAAAAAAGAAAAAAAGTGTTGTTATTTTTTTATTTTTGGAAACCATCGTGGTACTCTTTTCTTATAATCAAGAAATTCATTTCCAAATTTTTCTTCTAGAAAAATAAACTTGATTCTTACCATACTAGGATACGTTGCTGCTGGGGGAGGCATTTCAGTTATTATTGGTGCATTGGTTGCTGGATATGGTCCAGATCGCGTTGGACGAATTATTATAGGATTTGGAATAGGTTGTAGCTTAATTGGTCTGATTATAATTCTCATTACCAATATATTTGGAGGAACTTCAATAGATGATCTCTTTAGCATACTTTTGAGCACGTTTAATTGAATCTACGGATTAGCCGGTGTTATTCTCTCAATAATTTCTAGAATGCGACTCAAAGATTAATTTATCTTTTTCTTTTTATTTCTTTTATTCAATTCATCCTGTATAGATATAAGAAAGAATAAAATTTTTAAAACTAAATAAGGATATAAATATCATTCTTAAATAAATTTCAAATTCAAAGACGTGGAAAAATATAATGGATGAAAAAGTACCTAAAGAAGAATATATCATAGATCATGAAAGTATCGATGATCAGTTAGTTGATGAGGAAGAGTCTACTGCAATAGAAGAAGATATGGCCGTTGCTGAAGTTGTGGAAGAAGAATTCAAAAAGGGTAAAATAGAAAGGAAAATATTACAGAAACAAAAAGAAGAAGCAAAACAAGCTCACAAAGAAAATTTAGAAAGAGCAATTATCAGAATTTTAAAGAAAGGCACTGTAATGTCCAAATTAGATCTTACAAATTTACTCATAAAAGCAGGTATAACAAATTATACGTATAAAATTAATATCTTTGAAAGTGCATTAAGACGAGATATCCCCGAACTCGGAGCGGTTTTGAAAAAACTTAGGTTTGAGAAAAAAATTGATTTTTCGATTTATAATGGTTCACATGTCTTTTTTACATACTTCAAAAATAAACAGTTGAAAGCAAAACCACCAAAAATAGATTTTGATTGGAGATCCTATAAAATCCCGTTTGGCAGAAATGAGATATACATGGTTTTTAAAATTCCGGGTAGTAACTATAAATGTTTTCATTTCCTTTCCAGTTGTTTTCCAAAAGCTCGGTTCTTAGGCTTTAAGATAAACGTAGATAAGAAATATGAAAAAAATTGTTCATTTACTATATTAAAAGGAACGTTGGATGGGTATTTTGATGAGGACAAACTAGTGTTAAGATGTCATACCGCAGATGAAAATACAAGCGAAACAATCTTTAAGATATACCAAATTGGGCGGAGAATTGTTAAAGAAGTGCTAATGATCAATAGAAGATATTCTGAAGCAATTGAAATCCATAATCGAGAGGATTCATTATTTATACCTGTAGTACCTATTTTCAATGCAATCGATAAACAGGCATTTTATACTACTAAATATACCAATGTTTTAAGAACATTATATGATTTTCCAAAGAAGTATGAAGGCAGATTAGTTTACGGAAGGTTTTGTGTCTTACATAACAATCCTAAAGGTGTTGATTTAAACATTAAGGATCTTCATAAGTTCATTGAAGAAGCCTTTAGATTCCAAGTCAAAGGGTTCATTTCTAATGCTATCTTGAATGATTGGATAATCAATCCAGAAAAAGCTTTAAATTACACAGATGTTGATGATGAGTTAGAGATTTTTGTTAAAGAATATCTACAAGATATTGATACCGATCGAATAATTAGAGAAAAATTAGAATCTTCGATGGAAAAGAGCGAATTCGTTAAAGATATGACAACAAATCTACTTTTGACACTTCTTGGTCTTTCTATTTTAACTGATTTCCCTCCATTCCAATGGGCAATTATCGGTGCATTTGTACTAATCAATGGTTATTATCTATTCATAAAATCTCGGAAATCTAAGAAGATTTTTAATTCATAATTATTTTTTTTTAATATTTTAATAGCAGAGAGTTTAATATTTGACATCTATTTTTTATTGTATAATATTTCAATAATGAATAGATGAATCATCATGAATGAGCAATTACATAGAACTTCAAGATCAGTTGAATTAATTATTTTTATACTTTATGCGTTGGGACCTCTTACGGGAAATGTTATTTTAGTTTTATTCGGTGTCCTTTCTTTAGAATTTTCAGTTATTCCAAATGCCATATTGATTGCTATTCCATCATTCATGTTTCCGTTTGCCTTAGTTCAACTATTTTCTGGTGCCATTTCAGATGTCAAAGGGCGTTTTCCTATAATACTCCTAGGATTATCTATATTTGGAGTAGGAATGATCATCGCATCGTTTTCCTTCTCGTTAACGATTTTTGTTATTGCAAATGTTTTAGCAGGTATTGGTTTTGGTTTTGTCAATCCAGTTTTAATAGCTTTGCTTACCGATATCACTCCTGTTACTAAAATTTCCAAAAAATTAGGCGTATTAGGTGCTGCTGCTAATTTAGGAGTTGGTTTAGGGCCATTGCTTGCGGGTCAAATAATTATATTTGGATGGAGATACATGTACTTAATATTTTTAAGCCTTACGATATTGGGAATGCTGACTATCTTTATAATTAGAAAAAAACATGCTTTAACTAAGAGTAATATAGGAATTCGAGTATTTTTGTCTCATTTAGTTCAAGAAATTAGACGTTTACCAGTTATCTTATTGGTAATATCAGCTTTTTTATTTTCGCATACTGCTACTGCAGCTGTAATCTGGACTTCGCAATCATTTACACATGCAATCCCTGTAATCCCTGAAACGATTTCAGGAATAGTCATCGCACTTTTTGGAGTTATGGGTTTTACTGGAGGAATTTTAACCGGATTTATTGTAAAGAATAAAGGAGTAAAACATGCTTTAATAATAGGTTCAATTTCATTATTAATTGGCAATATTATTTTAATCTTTTTCGGAAATAATAATTTCGAAGCTCTTCCTTTCACTTCCATGGGACTTGGTTTTATGGGTTTCGCCGGGGGAATATTAATGACATTAGTCATGTTTTATAGCCAAACTTTATCAAAAGAAAGGCGTGGTGCTCTCGCGGGTTTGACTACAGCGTTTCTTTTTATCGGAATTGCTTTTGTGCCGACAACATTAGCCCCCTTTTTTAATTCAGGAGGAATTTCCTTAGTATATTTGATAATTTTTGTGGTATCTATGATACTTCTTATCATTTTTGTATTGTTATACCTTTTTACAAAGAAGAAGGCTTAATATTTGGCATAAATCTTAAATTAGTTTTCTTCTTTAAAAAATCATCATGCAGAAACTATCTACAACGAACGTAGTTACCTATATGAAATCAGTAGGTATTGAGATAATTGGAGTATCCCCAATCGAGCCTCTTCTTACAGATAGCAGATATCAAAAAAATATTGAGAGAATCTGCCCAAATGCAAAGTGTGTCATTGTATTTGCCAATACATTTCCGCAATCGATACTGGATGCTTGTCCAGAAAATGCACGGCCAGCACGCTTTACTTTGGAAACATTATATGCAGAAGGAGCTGAAATTAGTGTAAAATTATCAAGGTTTCTGGAAAAAAATGGGTATCGTGGAGTTATCATACCAGCTTACCTACCTGTCGAAATGAGTTATAAAACTCTTGGGTTAAAGGGAGATTTAAATTTAAAACTTGCGGCTGTTGAAGCGGGTTTAGGTAGTAGAGGAATTAGTGATTTACTCATTACTCCCAACTATGGTCCTAGAGTACGCCTTTTTGGGGTAATAACTGATGCAGATTTGAAACCAACACTTAAAAATGAAAAGAATTATTGTACCAATTGCAAGATGTGCATAGAAGCTTGCCCATCGGGAGCAATATCTGAATCTGGATGCAATCCAACACTATGTGCCCCTTATTCAATGAAAAGTGGTTTACCACAAATAATCCGATTTATTAAAGAATTAGAGAAAGAAACTTCCAGAAAAGAATTATTTAAGAAATTAAGTGGATTGGAAATGTGGAATTTTTGGCAAGCATTATCCCAAGGATCTTATTATGAATGTTTCATGTGCATACAATCTTGCCCCGTAGGAAAAATTAAATTTACAAAGTAATACTGCATAAATTATGCAGTTCTTTTTCTTCTTCTGATTATTTCTTCTTTTTCTTTTTCTTCTTTCTTGAATTGGCTGTTTCCTTCGCATTATCATAGATTGTTCCTATTTTATTTAACAAATCCATATCCAAAGGATCCATATTTAATGCTGTTTTATAGAATGTATAAGCTTTATCATAAATTTCTAGATCTTCATATACACCAGCTAGTTCTGTCAAAGATTCTTTTTTCTGATCATTGAATTCCAAACTATTTTCCAAAGCCTTCACTACATTAAGAAGATCATTTTTCTTTTTGAATTCTAAAGCAATTTCAATCCAATATTCATTTTCAGTAATATCAAAATCATTAATCTTATTAAGAGCTTCTAGTGCTTTTGCATCATTACCCATTTTTTGATGAAGAATACAGAGTAAAATCCAAACTTTAGTATAATTATCATTGATCGATAAAATTTGGTTACACGCCTTCAGCGCTTCTGCAAAATTACCCGTTTTTTTATCATAAAGTGCTATATCATACCAACTATCTTCTTCTTTACTATTTGAATTTTCCATAATAGCTAATATAAAAAGAGTAATATTTAAGATTTCACATACCTTTAGCATAAATTAAAGTAAGGTGTTCTATTCAATACAAATAGATTCTTCTGCTTCTTTCCTCTTACCTTTTTCGTGAAAATATGGTTCAACTATAGAGGTTAATTGCTTAAAATCATAATGCAGTGGCTCTATTGCTTTTAACCGACATGTTGTTGAGCATTTACCGCATCCTTTACAAATAGCTGGATTAATATGTGCTTTTTTAGTAGATATACTTATATCTTCGTAATCTTGTTTTAGATCTTCAAGTGTAATTGCCTTAAATTGGCAAACCTCAGCACATTGACCACAACCATTACACTTTTCGATATTAACTTTCATATCCTTGAAGTAACATTCTATAGAGAGAAAAACAGATAACATTTCTAATTTAGTTGTTGATATTTCTTTGATACTTAAAAATCTACTTGCTCTCCCTGCTGCCGCGTTTGCTTCTAATATTGAGTCTTGAACATTTTTTGGCCATTGAGCACACCCACAAATAAAAATACCATGAGATGTCAAATCTAAGGGTCGCAATTTTTTATGAGCTTCTATAAAAAATCCATTATCATCGATTGATACTTTTAATTTTGTAGCTAGATCCTGTAAATCTTCCGGAGGAATCATTGGTGTGGACAATATTACAAGATCTGTTTCAAACCTTATATTTTCATCTTGATTAACGATATCATGCACGGTTATTTCATATTTTTCTGGATTATCGCTGACTTTATCGATTTGGGGTATATTTGCTAAATCATATTTCAGATAATTAGCGATTTTTTTTCTCTTGCTCACATATTGTTCAAATTCCTTTTTAGCCATGTGTAATTCTCTAAAAAGTACGACAACATTTAATTCTGGTTTCAATTTTTTTAAAATACTTATGTTTTTAATGGTGTTACTGCAGCATATATTAGAACAATACGAAAAACCTCCTTCTTGTCTGGCATTTACGCACATTATGGTGGTGATGTGGTTAATACCATTTAGCCAGTCTTTATCTTCTGCTTTTAATATCTCCTCTAATTCTAATTGGGTAATAACATATCTATTTTCCTTATCATATTGAAAAAGACCGTGAGGTTTGAATTCTTTGCTGCCCGTTGCTACTATAATAACACCCACTTCAAAAGTATCCTCTTTTGCGTGATTAGAAATCTTTACATGATAATTTCCTAATGACCCTTCTAATTCCTCTATTGAAGTATTTAGAAAAACCTTAATATTTTCAATATTGGATAATTCTTCTATCTTTTCCTCTAAGAATCCTGATGCTTTTTGTTGAGTTGGGTAAATTAAGTTGAGATGATTCAAATTACCTCCTAATTTTTCATCCCGTTCAACTAAGATTGTTTCAAATCCTTGATTACTGATGTTTAATGCAGCAGTCATTCCAGTTATACCACCTCCAACGACTAATGCTCGAGGTATAATTTTAATCATTTCTTCATCAGGTTTAACCTCAATCTCTTTATCAACTATTTGTGTATATCGAGCAGAATTCAAAAATATAGATATTTGAGAGGCAACTCCACTGGCATTTGCAGCAGTCTCAGAAATGACCATTGGACCTTGACAGAAACCACATAAATATACTCCCTTTTTAGTTGAAAGGGACTTGTCAAAATAGGAAGATTCTTGGAAAAAACCATAATCATCCAACTTGATGTCAATAATTTTAGCCAGATCTTTAGTTCCACGAGAAGGTACTAAAGGTGCTGCGAGGACTACTAAATCTGCTGTATAGCTCTTTCCTTGTTCACCTTTTCTTAAATCGTCATAATTAATAATAATGTCATGAGTTTCTGGTTCTTCTTCAATAGAATTAATGTTGGAATTGAAATAGTTTATACCATGCTCTATTTGGGCTTCCTTGGTATATTCATAAAAATTTTTACCAAACACTCTAATATTATGTCTAAATATTGAAACCTGAGATTCTTGAGAATACTGTTTCGTTAAGACAGCTTCTTTAGTCGTATACATGCAACAGGCTCGAGAACAGTATGGAACATTATCTTCTAAATAACTGGATCCCGCACATTGGATAAATGCGATTTTTTTTGGTTCTTTTTCATCACCGGGTCTTAGAATTTGGTTTCCAAATGGTCCAGTTGGGCTAAGAATCCTTTCATATTCTAGGGCATTCACGACGTTTTTGTATTGATATCCCCATTTTGCAGATAACTCTTCTCCTAACATTTCATACCCTGTTGCAATTACAATCGCGCCGACATTAAACGCTATATCCTCTGGTTTTTGTTCAAAGTCAATTGCATCTCCCTTACAGAATTTTTCACATACACGACAAACATTTCTGTTGAGATAAAGACATAATTCAGGGTCTATCATATACACGGGAGGAGTTGCTTGGGGAAAAGGTATGTAAATAGATTTTCTTTTGCCTAAATTCATATCAAAGAGATTTGGAGCTTCCACTTTGGGGCATTTAGCAGCACAATCACCACATCCTTTGCATCGATCCTCATCAACATATCGTGGGTTCTTCTGGATAGTAACATTGAAATTTCCTGCGTTCCCAGATACATTCTTAACTTCAGATAATGTATAGAGATCAATATTAGGATTTCGATATATTGCCACTAGCTTTGGAGCGAGTACACATAAACTACAATCATTGGCAGGAAATAATTTGTCGAATTGGGCCATGTGACCTCCAATATAAGCTTGTTTTTCAATAAGATAAACCTTAAAGCCAAGTTCAGTAAGATCCAGTGAAACTTGGATCCCTGCTATACCACCACCTACTACTAAAACAGATCCTTCCATTATTATGAATTACCCCAAGCAACGTTATGAAAAAATAGACTGATTCTTAACAAATCAGTAAAGATATTTTCTATTATTCTAAAAATAAGGATAAGCGATTATATAAATATTTTCATTCAAATTTGCAAATATTTGATCATTGGATTAAAAATAATTAATTTATCTAGACAAATGCAACAAAATTATGAAAAAAATTGATCATTCTACATATTTGTATAAATTAAGATTATGAATAGTAGCGAGTAATTTTAATCGCTGCCATGCAAGGTTTTTTCTCACCTTCTACATATACTTTATAATCCATCTCCACATCATACGTACCAGTATTAACTTCTTTTACGTCAGCTACTTTAGCTACTAACCGAATTCGTTTTCCTACGGGTGTAGGTGATGGAAAGCGAATCTTATTCCAACCATAATTTACTATCATCCTTGTTTCGATTGATGTATAGAGCTGAAATAATAATTTTGGATGTATAATAGATAATACCCAATTTCCGTGCGCAATCGTGGTTCCATATGGTGATTCCTTTTTTGCACGCTCAGGATCAGTGTGAATCCATTGCATATCTCCTACGACTTTTCCATACTGATTAATCTCTTCTTGAGTGACTTCATACCAGTCTGATATTCCTAACTCCTTTCCAATATAATCTTTCCAATCTGAAGGTTTTAGTTTTAATTTTGTCATAATCCAATCAATTATTTTTTTTTCTACAAAAATAGGTTATTAAGAAAAATTAGAATACTTTCAGAGGTCCTAATTCTTTAATATCATTGGTGAATTCGGTAATTACTTCTGCAAACCGCTTGCCCTCAGATGCACTTATCCATTCTAATCTAACTCTTTTTTGATTTATTCCAAGTTGCTTGATTAAAATTTCATGTAATCTTTCAAATCTTTCCTTAGCATACTCGTTACCCGTGATGTAGTGGCAATCTCCAATGTGACACCCTGTAATCAAAACACCATCGGCTCCTTCTTTTAGGGCTTTTAAAACAAAGGAAGGATCAACTCGACCAGAGCACATTACTCGAACTATTCGAATATTAGGAGGATATTGAAAGCGAGATACACCAGCTAGATCTGCTCCTGCATAAGAACACCAATTACAGCAAAAAGCTAAGATTTCGGGGTTAAAACCAGGAAATTTTTCTTTAGATTTAGTTTTTGACATTATTTCTCCCTATATCATAATTATGTTTCTAATAAAAATGACTCAATCATTGCAGTTATTTGATCAAAATCGTACTGTTTGATAGATATCGCCCCGTTTGGACACGTTGCGGCACATGTACCACAACCTTTGCATAACGCAGAATTTATAAACGATTTTTTCACTAAAAGGCTTACATCCTCATATTCTTTTATTGAATCTAAAATATCAATGGCGTTGTACGCACACACTGATTCACACTTTCCACAACCTATACAATTTATAGGATTTACTTCAGCAACAATACCCGAAGTAGTAATTTCTTTAGCACTTAAAAATCTACTGGCTCTTCCAGCAGCACCATTTGCTTGTGATATGGTATCTTGGACATTTTTTGGCCATTGGGCGCAACCACATAAGAAAATTCCTTCGGTGGCAAAATCGAGTGGTCTTAATTTAACGTGAGCTTCGAGGAAAAATCCGTTTTTATCCAAGGGTACCTTTAACATTTTAGCTAGATCCATCAAATTATCTGATGGAACCATCGGAGTTGATAAAACAATT
The DNA here is from genome assembly GCA_019894955.1 of Promethearchaeota archaeon. GTDB lineage: Archaea > Asgardarchaeota > Lokiarchaeia > Sigyniarchaeales > SOKP01 > SOKP01. Next base: position 9,554 of record JAGXNQ010000037.1, read on the forward strand.
AAATCCGTCTCAAAGTCTAAAAAGTCTTGAAGGTTCGTGTCATAATATTTTATTTCATATTTTTCAGGAGATTTACTCTTTCTTTTTACAATTGGCAAGTTATCCAAATCATATCGTAAAAACATTGCATCTTTTCTACGTGCTCTGTAATAGTCTTCATATCTTTTCTTTGCCATTTGAAGATCTCTATAGAGGACTATCAATTCAAGTTCTGGTTTAAGTTTTTTTAGAAGTCCAATATTCTTTATTGAGTTACCACAACATATATTTGAGCAATAGGTTATTCCTTCAGTTTGTCTCGCATTTACACATAAAATCGTTGTTATACGTTTGATACCATCAAGCCAAGATGTTCCTTTTTCTTTTAATATTTGTTCTAACTCTAATTGAGTGATTACATTCTTATTTTCCTTTTTATATTGAAAGAGATCTTTTGGTTTATATTCTTTACCGCCTGTAGCAACTATAATTGTTCCAATACTTAATTCTTGAATCTTACCTTTAGATTCCTCTACTGAGACGATGTAGTTTCCCACGTATCCTTTTGCCTTCTTTATTTTAGCATTTAAGAATGTTTGAATGTTCTCATTCTTTTCGATTGTTTCTATCGTTCGATTAAGAAAATCCGAAGCATCATGTTCAATTGGGTATAATTCGTTTAAATAATTCAAATTACCTCCAAGAACTGATTCTTTTTCTACAATATATGTTTTAAACCCTTGATTGGCAATATTTAGAGCAGCACTCATTCCCGCAATTCCACCACCAATAATTAATGCTGTTGGAGTGATCTTTAATAGTTCTTCTTTAAGTGGTTTTAGTAATCGTGCCTTAGCAATTGCCATTCTTATTAAATCTTTAGCTTTTTGTGTCGCTGCTTCTGCATCGTCCATGTGTACCCAAGAACATTGGTCTCGAATGTTGACCATTTCGAACAAGTATTTATTCAGACCTGCCTCCTCGCAGGTTTCTTGAAATAATGCTTCATGAGTTCTTGGAGTACATGAAGCAACAATAAATCTATTTAATTTGTTATTGATAATGAGTTCTTTAATTCTTGATTGGCTATCTGAAGAACACGAGTAAAGATTGTCTTCACATTGTATTACATTTGGTAATGTTCTCACGTACTCAGCCAATAAAGGAACGTGCACGTATTTACCAATATTAATTCCACAATGACATATCAGTACGCCTATTCTCGGTTCATCTTCATCTTTAATTCCCAATTCGGGAATTTCTATATCCTTTTCTTTAATTTGATCAAACTTTACTGAACTTAGGTAAGCTGCAACTTGTCCAGCTACCCCACTTGAATCTGCAACGGTTTCAGGAATGTCCATTGGACCTTGACAAAAGCCACATAAATAGATTCCTTCTTTAGTTGATTTTGATTTGTTAAAATAATCCTGCTCTCTAAAGAAATTATATTCGTCTAGTTCAATTCCTAATATTTCCGATAACTGTTGGGTTCCGGAAGAATGAACCAATGGAGTAGCTAATACTACTAAATTGGCTTCAAAATCATGAAATTCTCCAGTTTTTAAATTTTCGTAGTGAATTGTTAGATTCTTTGTTTCAGGATTTTCTTCTACTTTGCTGATTTTTGTCTGAAAATATTTTACGCCATATTCTTTTTGTGCTCTTTGTGTGAATTCATAAAAATTCTTCCCGAAAGCACGTATATCATGTCTGAAAACAAAACATTTCGATTTTTCTGAATGTTCAGCAGTGATGATAGCTTCTTTAGCAGTGTACATGCAACACACGCTAGAACAATACGGGACACCCTCATGTAAATCTCTTGAACCTGCACATTGAATGAACGCGATTTTCTCAGGTTCTTCATGATCACCTGGCCTTAAAACATGTCCACTAAAAGGACCTGAAGCACATAGTATCCTTTCATACTCTAAAGCACTTACGACATTCTCAAATCGATATCCCCACCTCGAAGATAATTTTTCAGCAGGCATATCGAATCCAGTAGCAACCACGATTGCTCCCACTTTTATCTTTATAACTTGTTCTACTTGGTCAAAATTAATTGCTTCAGCTTGACATACCTTAGCGCATACTCCACATACACCTTTAGTTAGTTTGAGGCATATTTCAGGATCTATGAGATATATTGGCGGGACTGCTTGAGGAAATGGTATATAAGCAGATTTTCTTTTACCTAAATTCATATCAAACAAGTTTGGGACTTGAATTTTTGGACATTTCGTGGCACAATCCCCACAACCCTTGCATTTCGTTTCATCAATATAGCGAGGTTTCTTGATAATATTTACCGAAAAATCCCCCGGTTTACCAGTAACTTCCTTTACCTCATGATATGTCATTAGCTCGATATTTGCGTTTCTGTAAACTTCAACCATTTTGGGGGCTAATATACATAAAGAGCAGTCATTTGTAGGAAAAGTTTTATCTAGTTGAGCCATTCTACCTCCAATAGAGGGATTTCTTTCCACGAGATAGACTTTAAATCCTAGTTCGGTAAGATCTAATGAGGTCTGAATACCCGCAATTCCTCCTCCGATTACTAAAACACTCCCTTGCATTAATTAGTTCCCTCTTTCTTATTTGATTGATTACTAGCTTTAATATGATTAACTAAAAATTCAGAAAAATCTAGTATTTCAATAGAAGCTATATCTTCGAAATCATTTTGCAGACAACTTAGATGAATGTTACATTTAGGACAAGATGTAACCATTATCGTTCCTGCTTCTTTTGCTTCTAACATTCTCTTATATCGCAAGGCTTTTGATTTTTCATTGCAATTCATCCAAGAACTCACCCCGCAACATAATGAATTTTCCTTATTATGTTTCATTTCATTGAATTTATAACCTAATTTTTCGAATTCCTTGAAAATTTCACGAGTAATCCCTGTGATGTCGTTCTCTTTAGATAGAAATCTACTCAAGCGGCATGGATCATGGTACGTAAAGGGCGTGGTTTCTTCGGATTTCTTGGGTTTAACAAACTCAATATTTCCTTCCTTCCAATTCTCATAAATGTATTCTATGAGATGTTTAACTTCAAATTTTGATTCAAACTCCTCAAATATTTGAGCATAATCGACTTTAAAGGTCCTATAACATTCCGCACAGGCAGTAATTATCTTGGAAACTCCTGCTTTTTCAAATTTCTCAATATTTTTTTGTCCTAACTTGATAAAAGTCTTTAATTTACCTTGGCCCCAATAAATGTCATGACCACAACATGTTTCTTCCCTTAAGACAACAATAGGTTCATTTTCTACTTTATACATGATTTGCAAGGTACTTGTTGCAATTGAATCTAAACCTTCAAATTCATAATTAAAAAAAGGTAAACACCCAACATAATATAAAGTGTTTCCTTTATCTGAAATCTTACATTCTTTTGGAACCCACTCCATATTTCTTTCAGGATTTATATAAGGTCTACTCATTATTTCAGAAAGAGTAGTATAAATTCCTTTATGAGCTATATACTCATCAGCAGATTGATCCTTATGTCGCATTAAATATCTAGCAGTTCTAACTATATCAGCAAAATTTATATCTTCGGGGCAATCTTTAAGACATTGATTACAAGTAAGACAATCCCATAAATCTCCACTATCAAGAACTTTTTCTTCAAAACCTTCTAAAATAAGTTGAATGATTTTACTCGGAGTATATTTTTGCACTTTACTAAGTTGACACACACCCGAACAGCGACCACATTGATAGCACTTTTTTAAAAGATCCCTTAAGTTTGGATCATATATTTTACCAAGATATTTTAAGGTATCATTAAATAGCTTTTTCCGTTCAATCTCTCTTTTTGATTCTGTTATTTCTTTCTCCTCTCTAAGATAAATTTTTCATAAATTGTTCCTTTCGATTAACTTTTGATTTAGAAAATTGAGTAATAAGATTTACCATCTGTTGTTTTTTATCATCACTTATATCAATTTTCCTTATGACTCCAGCATCAAGAGCTCTTTTAAACACGGTTTTTCCTTTTTCAGTTCTTGGAATTACAGTTGTATATTTTTCTGGAGACCCTAATCCTCCAAAAGAAATATCAGAATATATATTTGTAAAATCAGCACACGCATTACAGGCCACGCGCATGTATCCTTCTAAGTGATTAAAAGGGATATGAATTGTCTTTTCACCAGTACCTTGATCTTTTAGGGTAAAAATCACATCTTCCTTAATGTTTATCCTTGAAAGATCACTAAATCGAATATTAAAATCTTTTTCGAACTTTTCGATTTGGGACTTTTCAAAAAAGAAATTTTCATAACAAAATAATCCTAAACAAATGTTTACATTTTGAGATGGTGTAACACCTAAGTCCTTCATGCAAGCAATTGTATAAAGCTGACATGGTGTTCCAACCACAGCTAATTTCTTAAATTTATAATGATTTAACTTTGGAATTGAATGAGTGTAGGTACAAAACTTTTGGATTTCATCTAGTTGAGGGGTAATATCCAATTTTACTCCTGAAGCTTTTAATAAATCATATTTACTATCAGCAAAGGTAGCCTCTCTCGAAAATGGAGCATCAGTTTTAGAAACGACTGCGCCATCAATATCTTTATTCTCAATTAAAAAATTAATAATTGAGTTTACTACACCACCATCTGTTCCATATTCTAATAATTCCTTATCTGTAGCTTGACAAGAATATATGTTATCGTAATTTCCTAAAGGCATGGATATATAGTCAGAGAATTTATATGTTTTGTTAAGCTCATCATCTAAAATATGGGTTTGAGGACAAATATAATAACATATCCCACACTCCAAGCATTTATCCTTGTTTATGTATTCTGGAGGTGAATATTGGTCTTTAATTCCAATAATATTATATTCTGCTGAGCTACAGAAACTTACACAGCCTCCGCATTCTTGACAGATACCTTTATCGTGTACTTCCTTTATTAAATCCTGAAATGATTTAGTTTCCATTTTGAATCTCTTTCAAATTTATTGGTTTACATTTATTTCGTTTAGTACCGCCAATTTTTTCAACTAAAAATTGTCCGGGTTTTACTTCCTTTAAACTTTTTGATTCAATTAATCCTGCTTTCACTATATCATTATATAGTTTATCGGCAGCTTTCGATCTTGTAATTACAGAAGACCATCCATCTTGAGATCCGATCGATCCTACAGAAATATCGGCGTAATCTGATGTAAGATCTTCACAAAAATGACAACTATCACGTGCGTATTTTTGTACTTCTTTGAGAGGTACATCAATTTGTTCTCCTGATTTCAAATTGATTATAAATTTACCGCCTCCTATATTCATTTTGGTCAGTTCTTTTATGTCCTTACTGAACTGTTCTTTAGTTAAATTAATAATTTGTTCATAAGGAAATGATTCCATGCAGAATAATCCGATCCTATACTTTATATTTTTAAAAAAGGGTAACCCACTTGGATAAAGTGCTCCTTTTTCTAGAGCTTTCATCATGCACGGTACTCCTACAAATGCCACGTTATCATATTTTTTAGCTTGGTCAATAATTTTTAAAGAAGGAGAATTAGCATATTTTGTACCTCCAGTTTTATACAAATTTTTCACATCATCAATAATGACAGGTTCAGGTTTCCATAAATCTTCTGAATGTTGTACTGCTATGACAGCGTCTACTAATTTGTTTTTTAATAAATATTCTGCGATGGTTGTTACTACACCACCATCTTGTCTTACCTTTACAATATCTTCATTTGTAGTACTCCCCGTATAAGTGTTAAAGTAAGCTCCAATATTATCCGACCAATTCAATTCTTTATCTAATTTTTTGATTGCTTTGGTTGCTTGGTCAATAGAGAAGGAACGAGGACACACACTAAAACATAATCCACACTTCATGCAAGATTCCGCATCTATTTCTAGATTATCAGCATCTACCATAATTGCATTAACAGGGCATATAGCAGAACACCATCCACATTGGCAACATACCCCTGCATCAAACACAATTGAAACGGGCTCAAGATAATACTCTATAAAATCATCTGGAAGTTCTTTCGCTTGATAACGGTAAAAATATTCCTTAACTTCGACTTGTTTCTCTTCACCTTTTATTTTTTTCGTGACCATTTTTGTTTTAACTTCAATATGCTCTTCAACATAACCTTGAGCCATCAAGTAAATTACATCACGAATAACATTTTCGGGAGGGAATAGCGTGATTTTATCTGCAATTTCTGAAAGAAATAAAGGATCTCTTCCTTGAAGTTTTTCAAGCACAATTTTCCGTTCGGTTTCCGCATCAATCATTGCATCTAAAATTTCGAAAAATTCCTTTTCGGAATATTTAGATGTCTTCAAAATTTCATCTTTTGCTTCAAAAAATGCTCTAACTTGAAAATTAGTGGATGCAGTATAAGTTGCATCCATCAATTCTTCTAGAGAAACATTCCCAAATATATTGTTCTTTTCTATTGACACCATATTTCTTCAAATTTATTTTTTATTTAAATTAAACAACATAAAACCCCGTCCTTGCTAGGATCGTTATCCTATAACTAATATTTTTTTATAGAATTCATTCTATGGGGTTGTTACAATTTTTTTTTTTCTAAAGCCTGAATACTTATCGGATTGGGACCTAATCGTTTGACTTTTTCAAAAGCGTCTTCAACGCTCTTGACTAACTTCTCTGATTCTGCACTACTTAACCAGTACATGTTGACTCTTTGATTGCCGAAACCACGTTTTTCTAGGATATGATTGGCAAAATCGACGTGTTTTTGGGCTGTAAAATTACCGACTTTATATTGGCATTCATCTGGTCTTCAACCAACAACCATTACACCATCAGCGCCTTGATTAATAGAATGAAGGATATATTTAGCGTCCACCCTTCCAGTACATCTTACTTTAATGATCTTTACTGAGGGGGTGTATTTCATTCGAGAAACTCCTGCTAAATCAGCTGCTCCATAACCTCATTTTGTGCATGCAAACATTATGATATTATATTTATATTCCATCTCGTTTAACCTCCTTCCAAGATTCCATTAATTTCAGCAATTAATTGATCATCTCTATAATATCGAATATCAATTGCTTGCGTAGGGCAACAGGTAGCACAAACTCCGCAACCGTCGCAATTTATCTCATCTACGACAGCTCCTTCAGATTCAACGATTTTAATAGCTCCTTTTGGGCATTCCTTCTCACAACGACCACAAGATATGCAGAAATCCTTCTCCACTTCAGCTACAATTAATTCCAAATCAATTTCACCTGCCGATGTTAATTCCGCAACCTTACTTGCTGCTGCTCTGGCTTGTGAAACGGAATAAGCTATATCTTTCGGTCCTTGGGCAAATCCTGCAATGAAGATCCCTTTAGTCTTTGTCTCCTGGGGTGACAAGCCAAAATGACTTTCTGTGAGAAAACCATTTTTATCAACGTCCAAATTCAACACTTTGGCAATTTTATTCGTTCCTTTACTTGGTAATGCTGCTGTTGATAATACTACTAAATCTGCATTTATGTTAATGATCTCATCAGTTAATGAAGAGTATACTCGTACTTTTACGTCTTTAGTCTCAGGATCCTCCAATATTTCTCCTACTTTTCCTCGAATCATTCTGATACCAGAATCCTTCGCACGTTGGTAGTATTCTTCAAATCCCTTTTCATTCGTACGAATATCGATGTAACAGATGGTTATATTCGAGTCGGGAAATTCTTCCTTGAGAAGCTTACCGTTTTTAAGTGCTAACATGCAACATACTCCCGAACAATAAGTCCGTTCAGTATTCCTGCTGCCTACGCATTGAATAAATACAATTTCTTCTGGTTTTTTATTATCAGAAATTCTTCGCACGTGACCTTCTAAAGGTCCGTTTGGAGAAAGCATTCGTTCAAGCTGAGCTTGTGTGATGACATTTTCAATTTTACCATAACCATATTCACCAAATGGTTCGTGAATATCCCATCCGGTTGCAATTATTATAGTGCCTACAGTAAAATTGATATCTTCTGCTAATTGGCTAAAATCTATAGCGTCTAACTCACAAGCTTCAACGCAAGCAAAACATTCTACACAAGTATCACGGTTAATATCGTATAAAAATGGAACTGCTTGTCCAAATGCGATATCAATTGTTTTTCTTGCTCCTAAGAATTCATCAAAAAAGTTCGTTGTGTATGTAGGACAATCTTCACTGCAAGCTCCGCAACCATTACATTTATCGGTATCTATGAATCGTGGTTTTTTCTCAACAACAACTTCATAGTTCCCAACATAACCTTCAACGCTCTTTACTTCACTGAAACTCATAACTTCAATGTTTTTATTACGGTTTACTTCTAACATAATAGGTCCGCAGATTCAAATGCTGCAATCATCTGTTGGAAAAGTTCTATCAAGCTGAGCCATCCGACCTCCAATCGTAGTTTTTTCTTCAACCAAATACACTTTAATCCCTTGATTAGCGAGATCTAATGCTGCATTCATTCCGGCAATTCCACCACCAATCACTAAAGTGGCTTTTTCAACAGGAACGGTTTTGATAGGAACGATTTCTAGCCCTCTTGCGCGTTGAATTCCACTATTAACAAGAATTTTCGCTTTTTCAAGAGCTTCTTCATTACTTTCTGTACACCAACTGCAGTGTTCTCGAACATTTACCATCTGGAAATAATAAGGGCTCATTTCTGTTTCCGATATTGATCCTCGGTAAATGGGTTCATGTGTTCTTGGAGTTCAAGCTGATGCTACAACCCTATCCAATTTCTTTTCCTTGATATCTTCTATTATTTCATTTTGCCCGCTTTCGGTTCAAAGAAATGCGTGTGTTTTCGAGATGATTACGTCGTCAAGTCCTTTCGCGTATTCTACTAGTTTATTGCAATCAATTTTTCCTTTTATATTAATACCTCACTGACAAGCGTAAAATCCAATCCTTTTTCCCATTTCTTTCTCATTTTCTTTGGTCTGTCTATCAGACAATTCTACCATCTTTTTTTTCATCCACCTCTTATTTCTACAATTTTGTAAGGTCTAATAGACTTGATATTTGCTCTATAAATTCTTGAGCTATATCCTCTATTCTAATAACTTTCGATTACGAAATACCTTACATTTTAATAATTGACTTTATTTTATTTTAACTTTTAATATAATTATATTTATATATTTATCGCAATAGCCGATATTAGCAATTCTTAACAATTTTATTATCAAATAAGCAATTTTAATCCATATTGAAAAAAAAATGTTGATTTATTAAGGAAAATAATAGAAAAAGGATTAAAAATTATGGGGTTTACAAATTAAATTTGGACGATTAAATAATCTTGTCAAAAAGAAAATTTCAAATGCTCTTTGTGGTGAAATTTTTAATGAAAAGAACTGAAAAAATTTTTATAATTAGAAGGTCTATATGGTAAGTAATTGTAATATATAATAAAATACACAGTTTTCAGATATGAGGGAGCCAAATCTTCATCCGGATGAAATTTTTCAAAGACGAGAAGAACTAGGGATTAGTAATTCCATTAAGATGCTCACTGAAATATTAGACTCAGCAAAGGAGAATACAAAAAGAGTACGAGCGATTAAATATTTGGGCTTAGTTAGTGAAGAAACACCCCAAGTAAGCAAAGAATGTTATAATACTCTAGAGAATATATTGATATCAGATGAAGGTATTGAAATAAAATGTGAAGCAGCAGAATCACTTGGAAAACTGAAGCTTGAAAAAGCATTAGAACCATTAAAGTGGATCTTAGATCAAAAATCGACCGATCCTGTGATAATTCTTACTGTTTTGGAAGCAATAAATAATATTAGATTTGAAGAAGCTGAAATCAGGCTTTTTATCGAGAATCTTAATTCCGAATATAGTGATATCAAAAAATTCGCAAGAAATCAGTTACTTGATTTAATGCCAGATGTATTGATAGGATATTTATTAGATTCCTTAAAAAATGATAAATATTCAAATGAACATAAATCCGAAATTTTTAAACTAATTGGTTATGAATTATCAAGCATTAACATCACGTTTGAAGATGTTAGTTATCTTAAAACAAAATTTCCTGAAGTAATTAC
>JAGXNQ010000038.1 GCA_019894955.1 Promethearchaeota archaeon
GAATCTATATCGATGATTTTTAATTCCTTGATAACTGAATCTTCTACTGAAGAAAGTATATTCTCATCATTAACGTCGTTAACGTCATTTTTTTCTAAAGAAATGGTTCCGTGTACTAAACTTTGGATTCTTCTAGCAACCAATTCTAGTAATTCCTCTCGTTCTCCAAGTTTTTGTTCTAAAACTGAAGTGTTATTGTCATTTGATTTCGTTCTTGAATTATCTTCTTGTAAATTCTTGATAAAGAAGGGAAACAATTCGAGAATCTCTTCTAACATCATTGCACGCTGGTTTAATATTATTTGTTTCATCTCTTTTGGTGTAATTTCATCTCGAGAAAGTTGATTGATTTTTAATTTGAGCAAATTGAGATTGTCCTGTTCAAATATTACTTTTTCTACTAGTCCCTTAAGAATATCTAATGAATTTACATCAGTTGCCATTAATTTTCACCTCCTTGTTGCATGCCAGTATATTCTTCTAACACATGAGATATCCTTTGGTGAGATTTTACTAACTCATCACAAACCTCTTTCTGGGTTTCAGCAGAAATCGTGAGTGTTGATGGGTATTCTAAATAATTATGAACTTCTTCTTCAGATAAAGGAAATTTTTCCATTGCTACTAAAGTTTTTAGGAAGATCTTTCTTGATTCAAATATTCCGATTTCTGGAAGTTGTTCTATTCGTGCTTGAATATTGGAAACGTACATCTCAGATAGATCTTGAGCGAGAGTTAATGCATGTTTGAGGTTTCCCTTGTTTAAGTCTCTCGCTATTTGGAACAAGTTCCATTGCAAAATATCAATCAATTCGGAGCGTAAAATGGCTTTTACCCTATTTACTGGTAGTTTTATTGGTATTGATCCTTGAGTTGGAAGGAAATCAAAATCGGGAATGATTTCAGATTGCTGATCCATGATTTCAAAATCAATGTTAGCAAGAGTTTTCCTTCGTGTTTCATAGTAATCTTCTAGTACTCTATCAAACTTTGGTGAAACTTGGTACGACGACCGAACGGATTGACTTCCACTTGCTTGAGCTGGGTGACTTTCTACTAAATAACCCCTGTTAAAAAGGATGTTTACTATTTCCTCACGCATTTTTTTCATTATTTTCTTATCTTGATTTATTAGTGATAGTTTGGGGGAAAGTACGATCTTGAGCTCTTCCTGGATTTTGGTCCTGTATAGGTTTCCAATTTTATGTACGGTTCTCAAGCTTTCTAAGAAGGTGATGATTTCGGGAATGAGATGAGAATGGGCTCCCATATCCTTTTCAAAGACCGTTTTTTGTGCTCGTTCCAAAATTAATCTTTCGCTATTTTTCAAGTTAAATCCCTGTGCATCCATGTGGGAGATAATGTCCTTCCACTCTAATGAGACTAATTCTGTTAATTGTGCTGAGTTAAATTTCACTGGAAATGGTTGGTATATATCGGTACGTTTTATGATTGCTTCAAGGGGTCGCATATTCATTAAGTATCTCGTTTGATATAATTCCTTGCGGGACTTACTATACATGCCTGTTCCATGCATTTCTTCAAGGTTGAGAAGGTTTTTAAGGGTAGAAATATCTCGATGATCAATCGCTTTAAATGTGATATAATTTTCAAGGATTGTGAGCACGTTTGGATGGAGATGATGTATTTGATCGGCAGAACAAATGAATCCAAATCCTTTTTGTAATAAAGGAGTCATGAACTTGGAAATTTTTCCATATTTCATTAGTTTTTCAAGGAAATAGACATCAAACATTACGTCCAGGTGAGGAATTACCAAAATTTTGGGGATATAATGATCATTATAGTTTAGATAATGAATGAATTTGGCAACCATCAACCAAGTGAAAAAAACACGTTTATTTAGATCTGATGTTCCAGATACATCTATTATAATTGTTTTATCAGATTTTAGAAATTCAAGGACAGATGATACAAGTTTACTCTCCCCTTGCTTACTAAAAAGGTATGTAGTATCTTCTGCTGAGAATTCTTCAAGAGTCGCAATGATTGATTCGACTCCATCTCTTTTTTCATGGTCTGGTAAATTTTTTACGTGTTGAGCAAACATGGAATAATCCGCACTAGAATCATCATCTTTAATTATAGAAGAGAGCTTTGATAATGAATTTTTAAAAACTGCAACCGTTCTTTCATCTTTTTTTAAGCTCATTGCATAGACATCTAACATCAAGTTTATAAATTCGAGATTGTGAGCATCATACGGGATTTCAGAATGGATGGGATCGATAGTAATTGTTCGACCTAATTTGTAGTAAAGTATCGAATTTTTTTGTGGTGTTCCTTCAAAAAGCTTGATGAGTTTTGACCAATTGCCTGAATAATCAAAAATAATGGAATTTTGATTTTGCTTGATGAGTTCAGCAACCATGAGCATCATCACAGTTTCCCTGCTTTGAAAAGTTCCATTCATGATTAAGGAACGTTTAACTTGAGCTTCTGTAAATCCAGCGTCAATTTCTCCCTCTAAAAACTCAGTATTGATGGTAGTTCCGACATTTATATAACTTTCTAATTGTAATGGAGTATTAAATTCAGCTGCAATTTTAGTTTCAATTCCTTTCTTAAATTCATTAGCAATGGTGATGAAAGGAGTTAATGTGGTACCTTGTGTGAGCATGTAAGGAAGGTAAGAACCTTTTGACTGAGTAAATCTGGTTTTGAGTGAACTCACGGCAAGTGCAGATTCCAAGTTTTTTTTTTTGAGTGGTTTTATACTAAAAGTAGAATAATAGGAATGGAATGAAGTTTTAAGGATCATTGAATTCTCCCGAAGCTGAGATTCAAGGTCTTGAAAATCAGCAGTAGAGACGTTTTTCACGCGTTTATACATGTGAGTAGTATAAATTCCTACTGTTTTCCACATGCCGGCTCTTTGCATCATCCACTTGTCTTCTTCTCGCTTATCTCTTATCTTATTCATGTGATGGTGTTTTTCTGATCGACTCAAGTATTTTTTCCCTAATTTATAGAATCGAAAGTAAGAAATTGCGCCGGCAACTACCGTGGTTCCAAAGGATATTCCTTGAGCCATGAGCGAACCATAGAACTTGCTATCATGTGCATATACAGGTAATTTAACCTCATCCACGCAAAATGCTTTCATTCCTCCCAATAACCCTTCTCCTACTTGGAAAAAAATCGTCTCAGGCGCTCGTGAAAAACGATAGAAATGAATATCACTAAAAGGATTTATGGAAATGATCTCAGGAGAATTAAATTTCTTTTTTGAAAAAAGCTGAAACAAGGGTTCTTTCCACCAACCAATGATAATCGCTCCTATTACAATACAAGATGAAAAAATTGTCAGAATCCCATTTTTCCAAACCACAGAAACCAATCCACCAGTAAGTATTGCTGTGATTAAGATCATTATTGCTTTGGAAATAGTTTTCATCGTTATTTTCATATCATTCTTTATAGGATCACTTGGAGGAATATCTTGTTTGAGAAAAATGGTTCTCAAGGCTTGTACGGCTTCATTCTTCTGCAATAAGATTATCTTGTAATGATGAAAATTAGCAACAAAGTCCGATTTAATAGTCAATGTTATTGAGTGTAAGGTTTCTAAGAATCTATTGAATTTATTTGCAGAAAAAATACCGTTAATCTCGTGAGATACTGCAAAATAGATGATAGTTCGAAATGAAGTCATTCTTGCTCCGTTTATATCTTTCTTCAAAGAAGAATTTTGAGCAGAAAGAGGTAATATGGGTTGTTGAATTACCTGGTATGTAATGTTTTGAAAACGAGTTGAAAGCACTCTGATAAATTGCGTGAAATTAGCATTAACATTTTCAGGCAAAACTTCTACCCGAAAAATTCGCATTCCTACTGTGAGCAAATCTTCTCGATTCGTAAAAAAAATAGAATTAACATCCCCTTTCAATTGCCAAAAGGATAACGATTCAAAAGGATTTAAGGGTCGTGTTAAAGATATTCGAGTAGAAAATATTAATATGAAAACCATCATGAAGAACACACAAAGAGGGATTATTTTTAGTAGATCGGATGATATTAAATAGCCATGTACTCCAATGAGAGCCGTAACTCCTAATAAAACTCCTCGTTTTATCCAAACTATACTTTTAGTCACATCTTTTCTAACAGGACTTTGGGGCCAGATGTTGAGATACTTCTTGTTTTCTTTCTCTTCTATTTGAAATATTTTTGGTTTTAAATATTCCGCATAATTTACCATTAAATTACCTCCATATTTTTTTCACATTGTTATAGTATAGATATCCCAGCAAAAGAATGCTAATTAAGAAAAAAACCATGAGCCCTCCAACTCCTTCTAATGAGCTCGGTAAGAGAATAGTTTCTGCAATCAATATTGCTTCAGAAACTCCCAGTAAGATAATGAACGCTAACACTATTAACCATCCCCTTCCTTTTTTGGAAGCATGATAGTTTGCGTTATCCTTCAGTCTTCCTTGAATGGGTATCTTACGACTATCATTGTAATTCAGAGCAGATTTAATGTTCTTTAGTTGTAATGAAGTTTCTAATACTTGTTCATTCATTCCTTTTGAATTTTGAAATTGATAACGGAGTTCTCTCTCCCTTTTTTCAATTTCGGTCATGAGGAGATCTCGAACCATTGTTGAAGAAGGACCATTTCGAGGTTTTTTTGAGAATAAATTAAAAGACCTAGTATTGGAATAATCGTGTCTTCTTAGTGCTCGGGTAAATCTATCCATTTCTGGTATCTGTATCTTACGAATGTCATAATAGAGTGCGATGGCATCTTTTAAGTACGTTTTTGGTAAGTTTCCTTTTGATTTGGAAAAGAGCGTTTCGACGATTTTAACCCGCTTGATCATGTCAGCAGGGATGAGATTGATTCCTAAATGGACGATATAACGATTTATCCTTTCCAAGAAATAGTGGATAAATTCCTCTTTTCTTGGATTTCTCCTACCAATTCCTAATTTAATACCCATCAGATCTGCGTGGTTACTAATTAGGTGCAAAGTGGTAGCTGAAAGCTTGGAGTGGTTTCCAGTCATTATACATTTTTCAACTAAGGTTTCATATTTTTGGTCCATTGAATCCAACATCATTATTTTTTTAACCTCTTACTATTCTTTCTTTGAGATTGAAATTGTTGGTATGCAATCTCGATTTGATCATCGACCACTTCTTGTCCTTTTTCTTGTTTCCGTGTAGTCATAAAAGCATCTTCTTCAGCAATGAGTTGATCCAAGTTCACAGATTCTTTAACTTCTTGCATTTGAATGCTCTTATTGGGGATTTTTGAGTGCTGTTCGAAGGTGGTGGCTACTTTATAACAAAAAAATGCGTATGGAAATGTCAAGATAAATCCCATACATTGAAAGTAGTAACCAATTCCGATTCCTTGATAAATGGTGATGGAAAGGTCACCATTTTCTAAAACCATTCCTGGAAAAAAAAATTCATTAGGAAAGAGGATTGTGAAAGGAAAGACAGTAATCATGAAGATTATCATGAAAATGGTTGTAAGGAAGAAATATGAATTAGATTTTGTTGTTTCCAAGTTGGTCACAGTTTCTGGGTTTCTAAATAAAGCGATGATTATCGATCCTGCTATTAAAAAAACCTGAATAATACTCATCATTGGTGATATCGTGGTAATTTTGGGAATGTATTGGTTTAACAAGTTACTTTCAAGGTATTCAATGGTATCCCATCCATTCAAGATCGCATGAGTGCTTTCTAAGAGTAATTGCCCCGATTCATTGCGAACTTCCACGAAGAACCATTCTAAAAACAATGAAATGAACGTAAACAAGAGTCCGATGATAAATAACAGCTTGAGCAAGTCGACCGATTTTTCATGAAATTTCATGTAGCAAGTTACCGATAGAAGTATTTAAAAAACAAAAAAAAGAGAGCCCAATTCTTACATCAAAATCACATAAATTTGCCTTATTTAGTCATCTAAAAATGACCGATATTTAGATAGAACTGGATCATCCAACGTATTCAAATCTTGGTCTCTTTCGAATTCAGTTTCCACATCTAATTGTATTTCGTTATCTATCATGGAATCTTGTTCATTTTTAGGTTCAATAGTTGATTTCCTAATCCGGAAAGTTGTAAATTTGTTTTTATTTAATGTGTCCACTTTTTTATTGACTTCATGCTCGAGTTGAGCCATCCATTCCTCTGAAAATTCCTCATTTATCAATATGAGATCCTCATTAGGAAGCTCAACCCGTTTCTCATGATGAGGTGTTTTAAAGTCAATTGTCATTTCGTTTGATGTTTGAAAATATCGATATAAGACAAGCATAATAGCTCCACCATATATAAAAATTAACGCAAACCCGAGAGAAATAAACAATCGCACTAAATCTCCCATTTGCATTAATAAGAAAAGGGAGAATAAACCACCAAATACCAGGAAAGGCAGTGAATAGTTCTTGATATTTTTATAGAATATATTTTTCATCTTAAGTTGCTCGACGAGGGCATTTGAAGAGGAATCTTGAGTAGCCAATAGAGCATGCTTTTGTTCCAAGTATTCCATTAATTCTTCTAATCTCTCCAGTTTAACAATATGTAAATTAGATGATTTTTGATATGGAAATGGGATGGTTTTCTCAATAGAGAAAACGGAATTATTTGTCACAAGTATCGGATCGATGATGATCTCGTACTCGACTTCTCCTGATGCCATGAAAAGCGGTTTTTGCTTGAAGCCTTTTTGAACAATGGCATCCAAACCAAGATAACTTGAAATCAAATTATAGAGAGTACCTCCATTTGTAAAACTATCAAACATTGCATCAGAAACCTTCTTGAGCTGTCGTGCGTGAGCTTCCGCAATGGAGTCTTGTATATATTGCAGTGAAGAAGATTCACTTTCACCAACAGGCTTTAGAACTTTCATTTCAGATACCATTAGGGGATTACGAGATGGGAGGAACTTTAATGGTATGAGCATTATTAAGCGCTTATTATTAGAAACCGTAATGATCTTGCATCCAAAGTTGTCGATTCCGCGTCGAAATTCCCGCATTTCATGAATATTTAGTGGTATCTCGTGAAATTGTTGATCTTTTATTGTTCTTGCGATTTTTTGATAAATATAGTTCTTATCAATTTTATATGCTTTTTCTATTTCTCTATTGCCATTTACTTTTGTTTCTTGTGCTCGAACAGGTTTTGATAATGGGATTAACACTTTTTCCATTTGAGACTCATTTATGTGAGATCTTGCTTGAACCTCATAAGTTTCAGTATTGACTCTTCTTGGGAAATATGAATTGGATACTTGGTGTCGTAAGGGTTTAACCTCATGTTCTTCTACAAAAGAAAGATCATCTTCCTCATGTTCTTCTTCAACAATCTTCTCCTCATTAATTTCGATGGGTTTTTCTTCTATTCTTGTTATTTCTGCTGTAGGAGAACCAAATTTTTCTTCCGTGAACGTGTTTGATACTACCTCACTCTCATTTTGCTCTTGATTCGTGGTATTAAACCATTCATTAAGGTTTTTATGGGGTGAATTTCTCTTTTGAGATTGAGATTCTAATCTTTTTTGGGAAATATTTTCTATTGGAACTATGGGCTGTTGATTTTTGTTTATAGGAAAAGCGTGTTCTTCACTTCCATTAATAAATTCTTTTGCATTTGTTATCATCTTACTTGCGGTGGCAACTCCGATTCCCGGTATTCGAGCTATTTGTTCCGGCATAGAATTTGCTATGTCTTTGATGGTGTTAAATCCATTAGTTTTTAATTTTAAGGCGATGGTCGGTCCGATTCCTTTCATATCCGTGAGATCATCGCTTTTTACTTGAATCACTTGAACGACGTTTTTAGATACTTCAAGCCGATCTTCATATAAATTTCTGGTTTGAGCAAGTTGATTAAGAACTTCCTGAAATTTTGCTGCCCACTCTGTATTTTCTTGAATTTGAGCTTCAGATAATGCATTATCGGCAAAAATCCTCGCTTCCTCAATATTATTTTCATCAAGGAGGTCCTGCAAATTTTCAAATAAAAATGCAAGATCCCATTTTTTATCAATATGAAGCGTTCCATTCACACTAACCATGATATTCAAGGATAATTGGTATGGTCTTATTTAAAAAAAAAAATTCTTTTTTCTTTATAAAAAAGAAAAACACGTTTGGATCAACGTGTCACTTAAGAAATTTGTAAACATCCAAGAACCTTCATTAGATGAACTACCCGAAGTAATCCGTTATATAAAAGATGAACGCCTCCAACGGGTACTTTTAGAACGCAAAATTTTTACATTGAGAGCTATCCAGAAAGAATCAATCGCAAAAGGGCTTTTTTTCCGAAAATCATTCTTAGCTTGTGCTCCAAGTGGGAGTGGCAAGACTCTTATTGGCGAATTATGTGCTGTTCACGCCATCTTTAATAATTTTGGTAAATCTGTGTATCTGGTCCCTTTCAAGGCATTAGCTTCCGAAAAATATTATTCATTTAAACACGATTACGAACGGTTCGGTATACGCGTGGAACTCTCCATAGGAGACCTAGAACCCGAAGAAAAAGCATTGGAGGAAGCTGACCTAATCGTTACTACATATGAAAAAATGGATTCGATCCTCCGTAACTTTCACGATAAACCATGGATTTCAAACATCACGACAATTGTGATTGATGAGATTCATGTTATTGACGAATCAAACAGGGGACCACGCTTAGAATCGCTTATCGTTAGGCTCAACGAATTCCTACATCAACCGCAAATTATCGGTTTATCAGCCACCATTGCAAACCCAGAATTTTTCAACCAATGGCTTTCTTCACTTGGAAACGAGACAATATTAATCAAATCTGATGTTCGCCCAGTACCACTCCATTATCAGATTGAAATTACTCGCAATAAAGATTCTACGCTAAAAAAAATAGTAAATGATACTCTATCTCAAAACGGTCAAGTATTAGTGTTTGTTAACAAGCGAAAATTAACCCAAAGCGTTGCTCACAATCTACGAATGATGGTAAAAGGTCATCTAAACCCTGCAGAATTAAACGAATGTAAGAAAGCAGAAAGTAGCTTATCAACCCTTAGAGGAGGCATTCCTGATTTGAGAAAGTCTATCAAGCACGGAGTTGCTTTTCATCATGCTGGTTTACTTTTTAAGGAGCGTAAAGTAGTAGAAGAATCATTTCGAAAACACGTGCTTAAAGTTATAATATGTACTACGACCTTGTCAGCAGGTATTAACCTGCCTGCAAGGGTAGTAGTTTTAAGAGATTTCAAGAGATATACCACATCGGGACATAATGTCAAGAAC
This sequence comes from Promethearchaeota archaeon, assembly GCA_019894955.1. Taxonomy (GTDB): domain Archaea; phylum Asgardarchaeota; class Lokiarchaeia; order Sigyniarchaeales; family SOKP01; genus SOKP01. The sequence continues at coordinate 9,291 of JAGXNQ010000038.1, forward strand.
TTCAAAGATTTATACGAAAATGGAGATGGTTTTTCTTATTTCAAGCCCTTTTCTGCCAATGAGGTGTTTCAAATGTTGGGAAGGGCGGGTCGCCCTGGTCTGGATTCGATAGGGTACGGGACTATCCTTGTAAGTGATGTAAATGAAAGAGATTGGGTGGAAGATCATTATTTTTCTAACGGGGATCCTAACAAGGAAATCGTCCCTAAATATAATGATTTAGGTTCTGGCTTAAACACTATTCACACCCTCAAAGAGCAAGTTTTATTAAGAGTATATGAGGAAGAAAACATCTCAATGGAGCAGTTGAAAAGTTTCTTTAAAAAAACCTTCTTTTGGTTTTGTATGCAAGATAAGATGGGAGAAGATGCGATTCCAATAGAGCAATTACTAATGATCGAAGAAATATCACCAAAAAACATATTGAAATTGCATTCTCGACCCGAAAAAATGAAATCTATAAGGAAACGATCTTATCCAATTAAAATATCACGATTTACTAAAGAAGGCATTGGGGGATACGTAAAAACCGATTATGGCGTTCATAACGTAATGTTTGATCTTGACCGAGGAATTGAGTGTTCTTGTGGATTTGAGAATGGGATATCAGACGGATATGCGAATTCTAAGTTTTCTTTCGAATTTTGCGACCATGTGATTGCGTTCTTGTTGTATATATTTGAAATTCCCGATCCTAGTTTCCAGAAACACGTGGAAGATGTTGTTCCTCAATGTTTAAAGACCCAATACATATTAAATTATTTGTTTGAAAAAGGGTTAATAATAAAAAACGAGAATGGCACCATAAAATGTTCGCAGTTCGGAAAGTTAATCATACGATTGTATTTATATCCCGTATCAGGGGTATTGATTCGATCCAAGTTAGAAAATTTTGAGATTTCCTCATACCAAGATATGATAAAGGTTGCATATGATGTTCTTCGAGCTGAACAGAGAGTTAGAGATTATCGATTATTACAACCCCTATTGGAATGGACTGATGAAGAACCTGTAGATGCCATCATTCAGAAACACAATATCATGGCCGGTGACTTGTATAACCTGAGAGATAACTTAGAAAGAATAATCACTTTCATGGGAATCATTGCCATTCATTTGGCAGATACGGGAAGTGACTTACAAGATAAGTTAATTCGAATAGCTGAGATGGCAGAAACACTAAAGATTAGGATACATTATGGCGTGAGAGAAGAGTTATTTGATTTGGTCATGCGTTTGGATAATGTAGCTCGAGTAAGAGCTCGAATTTTATATGATGTGGGATACCATATCTCAACTCAAGTTAAAAAAGAGATGCCAGCTGTACTCCACCGAAAAACAGGATTGAGTCTTAAATTGTGTAAAAAATTATCAAAAATTTAATTAGAAGAAAAAGAAGAAAATGTCCCACGAAGATTATGGCGAAAATGATGATTGGGATGAAATTAATTTCGATCCATTATTCGCTCCAAGAAAGAAACAAATTAAGATACGGGATTTCTTGGTCTTGGAAAAACATGAAGAAGGAAACACTAATTATATAATAAAATCATTCGGTTATTCCAAGGAAGAAGCCTTAACAGCGCTTACATTTCTCAGAGACGCAATTGCTTCATTTAATAAGCTGACACCATTACAAAAAATCGAATTTTGTAAGAGCCAGCGAGCGTTAATCAAATTATATCTAAAGCTATTAAACCAAAAAAATAATCAATTGTAGTTTTTTAAATAGAATAGTAAAATAAGTTAAGGTTTCATATTTTAATAGATTTAAAAAATATGATAAAAGAGATTTTTGATAAGAATATTATATTTCTCAGAAATAATTTGATTTATTTCTTATTTCCGAAGAAAGTTCGAGTAAAGGTATAATCGCGGCATGCACTTTCAAACTCGATGCGTAACAAAGCCTTGAAAAGAGGATCCCGCCGGGATAGAGGCAAAGATCTTGAATCATCGTTACCATTACTGGATCTGTGGAGGAATTCAGAATAGGGGATAATTATTTTGGATAGATCTGTCTCAAACGGGTCTTCCTCTGCGTGCTTCGTATCCGATAAAATATTTCGATATTTTTTTCCGATCATGAATGTAAATCCATGTAAATCTATATAAATAACAAAAAAAAAGGTATTTTCAATTAAGTTCGTTTTAAGATATAATCTTCATTGTGGTTCATAAGATGGCCCTCTTTCAAAGCTCGCCTCATGAGGTTGGCAAGTTCTAATTGAGGAATGTTTTTATTTTCTGCCATGATTTCAATAATATATTTTGGAAAAGCCTTATACATTTGAGAGAGTTCTTCTAACATCAGGAGAAATGAATCAAATAACAGTTCATCCCTATCTTCATTTTTTCTTTGTGATATAAGAGAGGGATTTTTCTTATTGCTTCTATTTAACCTAAAACTTCCCTCCGATTCGAAATCAGGTTCACCTTTAAATGTTTTAAAACCAAACTCATTTTGTAAACTTTTAACCTTATTTAATGCATTTGTCATTCCGTTTATTATCTCTCCCTCATTTATCATCTTCTGTACTTGATGAGAACGACCGCAACGTAAACATTTTTTGGATCTTTGCGTAGTTTTTACATAACTATACCCATGACAACCATTACAAGCAAATATTAGGTATGGGGTTTCATCTCGTTTCCATTCTATATCTTCCATTCATTTCACCTCATTTTTTGTGGGGAGTATATAAATTTTTAATAATAAACACTAATTCTTCTGGGACATCAATCGATATTGTTCGGAACCAGTTTTCATTACCCCATTCGGCAATTCTCTGCTTGAGTAGTCGCTTTTCTCCCTCAAATTGTTCAATAAAATCCTCAAAGTCAAATATGAATAGGACGAGTTTTCTTGCTTGCCTAAGTCGTATCAAATCCTTCTCTGAAATCGAAACGCTTTCCTTAATGAACGTGCGAGGATTGATGATAAATAAGCCAATTTCTGAAAATATATCAATTCTCCTCCCATTTTCTTGCAAGCCAATGGCGATCCCCTCATTTTGTAATTTTTTGCGAAGTCCAAATTTCCCTGGTACATCCTTGCTAATAATTATTTCTGGATCTGCAGTTTTTAAAGTACTTGATATTGGAGAAATGGGTTTGGAAGGGGTAAAATAGGATAACAAGGTTTCTTGATTTGGGGATCGAGGTTTTGATGGTGGTAAATGCATAATCTTACTAGGTAACTTTCCTTTTTTTTGTTCGAGAACTACTTTCGCATCATCCATATCATTTTCATTGTCATTAATTAGTTCTTTTTTATTCGTTTCTTCATGAGATACCTTGAGATTGTCATTCATTTTTTGAATTTTGTTAAGTGCGATTCGCAAGTAAATCTCATCGTTGGTATTTTTGGTGTACAATAAAATTACCTTACCTTCACGTTGCCGGGCAGTTCGTCCCTTTCTTTGAATATATCTAATTTCTGATGCAACTATATCGTAAAAGATGACAATATCGCATTCTGCAATATCCAATCCTTCCTCTGCTACATTAGTAGCAACAAGAACATTGAAAATACCTTCCTTGAAACCCTTAAGAATCTCTAATTGCTTTTTTTGGCTCATTCCCTTATCTTTTTTTGATTTAGTTGCTTGCCCCACAAATCGAGTGGGTTTTAGTGAAGGTTGTTTTTCCAAACGTGAAGTGATGTGTTGAATGGAATCCCTCAATTTCACGAAAACCAAAATTCTTGAATCCGGGTTTTTATTTAATTGATCAATCAGCAATTGAAGTAATATAGCATATTTAGGATGAATTAAGGCTTCAGGATATTCAAATTCATATTTTTTTAATTCAAAATAAATTCGACGAATTCTGTTATCACTCGCTAGTATCTTGTTTGCCTTTGAACTGTTTTGTTTTCGGGCCTCTCTCATCAATTTTTCTAAATACGTGAGTAAAGTATCGAGTCCTTGTTGTTCGATGAGTTCTAGCATGTGATAAAGGATCAATCCTTGAGCATTGACAGAAATTGCCCCATAAACACCCTTATCTCCAGAAGATGCTTGCTTCACTAATTCAATATTCAGTCTTAGAAGGTCTTTTCTTGTAATCTTTTTAATCAACTGCTCTCCTTTTTTCTCGAGGTGCCCCATTTGCGAGAGAAACTGAAGTCGCTCTTCCACCAGTCGATTGATAATCAATCGCGTGTCTTCCATTAATTTTGTTGTATCTACCCCGATCTTAAAAATATTCATTGGTTGTAAGTAACTTTTCACGTCTTCATCCTTTCGGGTCCTCACGTGGACATTACTTTTATCGATATGTAATATTTGGCATAGCTCATCAATGCGTTCCTTGGAAGATCCCGGAGAAGCGGTAAGAGCTAATATAGTACCATCGGGATTTTGGTCATGATAAGTGTCTGAGATGATTCCATAGGGATAATCGCCACTTGCGTGATGGGCCTCATCAAATATAATTAGGCAAGTGTTTTTAAGGTCATAGTGTTTAGCAACCAAGTCATTTCTTAAAGTTTGGGGAGTATAAAATATGATCCGATGGTCCTCAAATAATTGAGGTCTTTGTTCTGAGGGATTTTTACCAGTAAGCGTAATCATGTTTTCATCAGAAATAGCGAGGAATTGGGAAAATGAATCGCGGTGCTGGTTGATTAAAGGACGGGTGGGTGCTAGAACAATGACCTTTGAATCTTTCGGATAAGATTGAAGTGTTTCTGCTACCACTAACAGAGATATGATGGTTTTACCCAGACCAGTGGGAATAACTACTAAAGAGTTTGTATTTACGCATTTTTTCGCTATCTCTACTTGATATTCCCGAAATTGGATTTTATCAGTTTCAAGGAATTTCAAAGAAACACTTAATTCTGTCGCCCGAGCCATATTATGTTCCCCCTTCAATATAGATCTCATGTTCATCTATGCTCAAATGGGAGAGAGCTCTATTAGTTTTTTTAAACATAGAAAGTTCCACACCTAATCTTATAGCTAAAGGAGAAGGATATAGAAGGCAATTTCCCTGGGAGTGGAAAAAATAAGGATGGCTCTTGTATAAACGTACGACTTTCTTAGTAAGGTGAGAGTTAGCAATTTTAATATCAAAACCCTTACCAATCTTTACTTCTTGAAAATAAATGACCATGTCACTCACGTCATTTGCTTCCTCTTGAGACATCCACACTTCCTTCGTTTCACTACGCAAGAATATATCATTTCTTGGCCAGAAAGTTAAATACTTCTTTCCATTCATCCATTTTTTCTCTAATTGATATCCAGCAAATGAATTAACGAATAAATCCTGAAACTGCAAGATGAGATCTCTGAGAGATTCTACATCTTCACTTGTAATACCCCATTGAGCCTCTAACTTCGAAAAATTAAAGGATTTATTTGGATATTGATGAAATTTCTTAAGAGATAAAATGAGATTCTTCAATCCTTGAAGAGTGGCCGAAAATGGTGTCTCGTTTTGCATTAAAACAAATTACGGTTTAAATTATTTAAAAAAAAAAAAAATTCTTATTTATTAATTTTAAATGGCGATTTTTTATCCGTTTGCTTTCTTGAGACTACGAAGATGATCGTTCCGGGTATCGATATAAATCCAATGATGAGACCTACTGCCCACGAAAATTCTCCTTCGGAAAGATTGAAGTCAGGAGGTCGAGGAGTTCCAGTTAATGAAAGTTGCGTTTCTCCCAACAAAAAAGGTTCTAAAGCATAACCATCGTCCAAGTAAATCATGATTCGGTATGAATCACTGCTTAGTGGAGTATATAGGAGTGAAAATATCGTCCAGGTTAAAAAATCTTCTTGAGAAAATTCGATGGTTCCAAAGAGCGTTTCCTCACGATAAATCTCAATATATGCATTTCCTTCCAGAATGGGACTCAATCCAGTACCAAATTCTTGAGATGCATTGATAGTGATGGATACAGTCTTAGAGGTATTCGTCCAAGACACTCTTTTCGTTAACTTATAATTAGTATTAACAAATATTTCTTGAGTCTCAATTTTATTCAAACCTTCATATACAGAGATAAAACCTGATGCTATTGGATAGCAAGAAGGATCAGTTGGAACGTAGAGATACTTTTCATGGCTCCCGTCTGGAAGTGCATCCATTACAATCGTTCCTGAGAATTCAGATTCAAATTTCACAGTAACATAAGGTCCAAATTCTTCCAATACCAAGTTTCCTAATTCCACAGAGATATAACAATAATCTCCAAGATTAATGTTATTGTCATGGGTCGCATCTAATCTTACTTTGTCATTTCGCGCCATTTCAAATACCCATCCAAGCACGCTAGGTTCAATTTGTTCCTTGTCTAATGTAAGATAAAATTGATTAAATTCTTCAGAATAAATCGACTGGACAAGAGCTTGCGTTTGAGTTATGTCAAATTGAACAGAAAGATCATACAAACTAGCAATTTTGTAGGAAAAATAGATATTTTTGATGTTTGTATAATTGAGGTTCGCTTCTACGAAATTCTGAATTTTTAGATGATTGAGATCTGGTTCTCCTAATACATTTAAGACATAAAGTGCTTGGTAAGTGTTTTCCAAGGCTTTTTCAATGCTATTGTCATGGAACGGTAATAAATAGATCTCGGTGGCAGTTTCCACCAAGTTGCGAGATATATGCGTTATCAGAGCATCTGCATCCTCTAAAAGATCTCTCACTGGACCTGCATTCATCTCATTAGAAAGAATTTCTAAGGATTGAATAGCGTTATAAGTGTTTTCGAACACCACTGTTTTTGATTGTCTTTCATCAGAAATCATCATATCCCGCACTGACATGCAAAAACCCCCGAACAAGTGAGTTTTAGAGGGATTTAAGTATTGTGCGTTGGTAACTCCGTGAATCATGGTGGTCAAGTTTACATCACCATTCAGATCGTCTATTTTAAACAGTATCTCTAGCACGTTTAATGCATCTAACATCCATTCTAGTGAAAAATAATTCTTGACTTCAGAAATGATTTCATAATTACACAGTGTCAGGAATTCTAAAGGATGTGATCGAAACCAGCCCCTAGTAATATTCATTCCAACACTTCCCAAGAATCCATAACCATCCACTTGATCGAAATATTTTATGTTAGCGACAATCCAATCATATAATTGTTGTATTGGAAGTTCACTTAAGCGATTCATGACATCATAAGAGCTAACCATTGAGTTCAATTGACTTAATGCTTGGTAATCATTAGTAAGAGGAGCATATCCTCCCTCTGATTTACAAAAAGAAATGAATGATGCAACTTCAGATCTATCTGAAGCGCTAAGAGTAATAAGCTCTTCTGCACCTTCCAAAGATCGAACAATTTGAAATGTATCAATGAGTTCATGATATGGAACCAAATTGGATGAAACCCAACCTCCCAGGTGAGTCCTTCCATCAAAAATTTTTGAAATTAATTGAACCCTATCAATTCCTGTATATCCCATTAAGTCCGATAAGTCCAATCCAATTGCACTTGCCACGATATTGCATTCTTTGGGGGGAATAGAATATTGAGATAGAGAGAAATAATTTGTGTTTGAATCGTATAATGCATCTAAATAAACATAAAATTGATCAACGTCGATGGTTTGTTCCATTCCGAACACTTCCATTGATTTTATTGCATAATATGACGAATATAAATTAGGATCATATGCAAAAATAGAATCAAATGATAGATCTAAATCATTATAAAATCCCCCGCTCGTTGCTTGGAGTGAATTTAAAAATTGTAATAGATCATTAATGTCATCTTGATAAGAAGGCCAATCAGTCCAACCACTTGATAGTACATTTAACGTAATGAGTGCAAAGTAAGTATTATCAGCGGTTGATATTAGATACTTCTGCGCTAAATTTGGATCATAAGGTCTTCCAATGAACCCTGAACTGATGGGATTATAACAACTCCAGATAAAATCAATTAGTTCTTGAGAGTTTAGAGATCCTAATTGATTAATAATATGTAAGGAAAGAATCCCATAACAAGTGACTTCAAGCACGCTGGTTAATGGGTAAAATTCTTCCCCAAAATCGATATCTAAGTATCTATAAGCTGTATCATCAATGAAGCAAGAATTTGTCGATATATAATGATCCATGATATATTGTCCAACTGCGACTTGATCTACTTGCGAAATTTTTCCGAGAGACTCTAATGTAGAGAGAGCCTGATATGTAGCTTGAAGTGTTGGTTGGTAGTAACTTGAGAAAAATCCGTTAGCATTATAATCAGCAGTCATATCTGTCAAAATATCCTCTAAGAATCCAATAGTAGGATCAGATGTGACTGGTGCGACCTCATCAGGTTCAATTAATGGATATTCAGCAGATACTGCAGACATTTGTCCTGTGACATTATAAAACATCGTAGTTGAGAGTATAAAAATGGTACATATCAACAACAGACCCATGGTAACCTTTATTTTTAATTTCATTTTTGAAACCTAAAAATATTGCATTTAACCAAAATAAATCCAGAAGTATATAAATAACAAAAGAAGATTCGATCCTAAACAGAGTTTTAATCTAAGTGGTATTATGAAGAAAAAGATAAATTAGAAAAACAGAAAGAAAGAGGGAAAAAACAGAAAGAGAAAAAACTTAGGCATTCAGTCGGAGACTATTCACTATCGATTTACAACCCGCAAGGGAGGTCCTTTTGGATAGTGATAACTACGAACCCTAATAGTGATCTCATTATCATTTGTTCCTATCGGAACTATTTTTTTCGAATTTGAAAATTCTTGTTCAATGTTATTTGGTGGGTTATTTAATAAAATAAATGATCCTGAAGTAGTATTAACGGCTTGCATGTAATATTTGAAGGTTTTTTGAGGATTAAAGATTTCTTGTGTCGAACCTAATTTAACTTCTGTAAGCGTTTGAATCGTGGGCATCTCCTCATCAGGTTCAATTAAATCCAGTCTTATCATGATTTTTCGAAGCAAATCAGAAGATTTTACTAAACTCTTAAATCCTTTGACCTGTAAATGATTAAATACATTTTGCTCTACTTGACGCTGGATGGTACTCATCTGAATTCCAAGGTGAGAGCAGATAGCATTCACTTTTAATCGTTTCTCCTTGTCACATAATGCAACAATGCTACAAACGACCCCAGCAATCACGTCATCTTTTGTATTTTTTATGATTTCCCAGAATGTATACATTATTTTTTTAGAGGTATTGTAAAAATCCATTCCCATTCCGAATTCTTCTGTAATTTGCAAGATTTTCTGTAGAATGTAATCCTTACGATTGCGTTTAGTGTAGTAAGGGATGAAGTTCTTCACTTGGAGTTTAAACGCATTAAATTCTTTTTTAGAGATTGAACTAATCTCAAGAAGCTCTTGTTCATTGATCCCTTTACAATTAAGCTTAAAATGAAGGTAAATGGTAATTGGAACCAATTTCTCTGGACTCCTGAATTTAGTTCCGGATTGCAACACTTTTCTAATGGCACTAAATTGTTTGAAAATTGACAATGATTCAGTTAAAGGAAGACTCAAGCATGATAATATCCTTTTAATCTCTCTTTGCGCTTTGATTTTAACATCCTCCTCACGATCTCGCTCTGAATCAAGTTGTTGCCATTTTTGCAATTGAACTGATTGAGCTTTATTCACTCGTTCTTTATAGGACCCAATTTGAGTCCTTCCACGAGGAGCATTTTGAAGTACAGCTTGATCATAAGGATGATGGTATTCTAAGACTAAACTTGAGAGAACGATTCCACAATCCCCACAAACATACCCTTCAGGGGTTTCCTTGATGTCCGTGGAATCGCACGCATCACAAGAAGATATTTCACTGTCTATAGAATAATCTTCTCTCTTTAACCTTGATATTTTTTCATTTTCTGCCATTTATTACTCACTTTTCATTATTTTTTTGTGACAATATTCTCGGCCACAACTTATAATTGCATGAGTTTGGTTTTTGAACCTTTTCTTTATCACTTTTTGTCACTCGGATCACTAATTCTAAAGTGATCAAGATAAATTCTCATCGAGAATTAGAGCGAATAATATCCCTCTATCTAATAACATCAAGATTCTTTATATTTAAGCAGAATCTGGGAGAGATAGAAAAATCTTTTATTGAATTATTTTTCACCGACTTCATTTCGTGGATCACTACCCAAAATAAACTGTGAGGATATAAATCAGCATCTAAATTATTTCTTAAATTGACTCCAGTAATGAAAAAGAATAGCTTTCTCATTATGTATCTAAATGAAGAAACAGTTTACTTTGGTTGATTAACACGCGTGCTCTCATTTTTTAATGT
>JAGXNQ010000039.1 GCA_019894955.1 Promethearchaeota archaeon
TATTTTATTATTTATACTTTCATTTTGTCTTCTTGTTCTTTTTATTGTCTGGTCTATTGCTTAATAAATACATACAATATTCAATAAGAAATAGAAAAGAAGAATATATCTGTGCCCTTGAGTTGGTTAATAGAATGGAAAAATTAGCTATGGAATAGATATCGAATTTTATAATTTCGATAATCTCCCAAGTTACGCTCTAAAATTTCGACAATCTGAGCTTTCGATATTTCTATTAGTTCAGTTATTTTATTGATTGAAAGACCTGAACGCCACAATTCTTCGACTTCTTCTTCTACTGTTCTTATTTTAATTTCAACTAAAGAAGTTTTTTTGCGGATTTTAAATAATTATTTCCAATAAATGAAATGAAAATTAAAAAGTTTAATCCTTTCTATACTAACATAAAAGAAAATGAAATAAAAATTATTAAAATAAAGAGGACTTCTATTTTATTATTTAATATCAAGAAGTTCAATTTCTTCTTTAGATAATATAATCTCTGACGCTTGGGCATTTGATTCAACATGCTCGATCTTATATGCTTTGGGGATAGTCATAACATTTTTATGATTAATTAACCAGGCAATTGCTATTTGTTGTACTGAAGCATTATGATTTTGAGCTACTTTAAGCAACTTATTCTTCAAATCCACATCTAGAGAATTTAACCCACGGTGGCCTAATGGACTATAAGCGGTTAAAATAACATCATTCTCGACATAGTATGGTAATGAATTGTGAATATGTTTTTGTTGTGAAACATTTGCTAAAAGCTGATTGGTAATAAGTGTAGCTTTCTTCAAATATTCTTGCGCTTCTTTAAATTGTTTTACTGAAAAGTTGCTAACTCCAATATATCTCGTTTTTCCCTCATTAACTAAATCCTCCAATACTTGCATTTGCTTTTTAATCTTTATTAATGGCAGTGGCCAATGAATAAGATAAAGGTCAAAATGATCAATGCCCAATCGTTTTAAGCTTTTATAAGCTGCCTTTTTCATTGAGTTATATCTTAAATGCATTGGAAAGAGTTTACTCGTTATGAATAATTCATCGCGATTATATTCAGAGATTATTTCTCCAACAATTTTTTCAGAAGTACCCCGTCCATAAAATTCTGCGGTATCAATATGAGTCATCCCAAGTTCAATACCTTTTCTCAGAGAATTCTTCCAGTTCTCGTAATAGTTTCTTCCTTTGAAGCTTTTAATACCCCATGTTCCCTGCCCTATAATGGGGATCGATTCACCCGTGTTTCCTAATTGAATTTTTCTCATTTACTACATCTCAATTGTTTACTAAGATCAAAACAATTTAAAGTTAAATTTCTTCTGCTTTTAAATTAATATAAAAAACAATAAAATTACTTTAATTGTATTACTTTATAGAAATCTTCTTTATAGAACATAAGAGTTCCAACATAAGGTTTCCACCATTCTTCTCGACGAAATTTAAAAAAATTAGCTCCTATAATCTACACGAGGAAGTTTTTCGATTGCATAAGGGAGTCTAGCATCTTCAGGTATTGGATCGATATAAAATCGACGGAATTGTGGATTTTGCATCCTACAGAATGAGCTCTTATTCATTTTATTTAAATATATTTTTTAATTAATGAAAAATTTAGTTTATTAGAATTTGATAAATTTATAATAAGATTTTCCAGTTCAGGACCTTTTTCTGTATTTAACTTATTTGCTCAATTTGAGCTTGTCGTTTTCCCAAGATAAAAGAACTTGAAATAATGAGAGCGACTCCAAGTATAAAAAAAATAATAGAGGCCCAACTCGAAGTTATCATCATAAACACAAAGAAATAGAGTATTGAAGGAGTTAATTGTACTGGAACATTCTGAATTGGAGCAAGAAAGCTTGCTTTACCACTTCTAAAACTTTGCGACATTTTAATAACACTAAAAATATTTGCTGTTATTAGAAGCACCGCAGATACAAGAAATAAAAGAAAAGATTCAATAGAAAAATAACCTCCAAACATGTTGCCTAACGACCATATGAATGGGGTTATCCAAAAATTATTCAGCGATAACATCAAACCAGAAATTAACGCTAATAAAATTACCCTTAATCGTTGATTTTTTCCTTGTATTACTTGAAAGAATATGGCAATTAAAACAAGAAATCCCGTTGAAATAAACATTCTGACTAAAAAACTAGGATCTAATAGATTTTCTTCACTTATTTCGATAGAGAGTCCGCTAAGACCAATGAACATTACAGCTATAATCATCACAAATATAGCAGCAATTTCCATGTTATTAAGTTTTTCGCCAAGAATTTTAATGGATCCAATAGCTAAAATGATTAGCCCAGAAGCCATCAAACCAGGAGTTATTGCAGGACCAATGATTATTTGAGCAAAAATAAATAAGATTGAACCAATACCAAATCTAACGAAAATTGCGAAAAGCCATAACGGATCCTTTACCAGAGTTTTCATTAATTTAGCTTCATCTGGCATCTTGTTAATAACATATTTCTCAAGAATTAATCCTAAGTAATGCGAAAATCCTCCTAATATTGCCAATAACACTCCAATCGAATAGATAGTTAGTTCCATGAGAATTTACCAATTAGATTTTTTCAAAGACACCAAAAACAAAACTGAAATTTTCAACCCAGTTCCTTAGTTGTGTAAAGATTGGCAATAAAGAACTATAAATTGCCAGCTTTTTAAATCCACACGAACATATCAAAGCTTCAATTTCATCAACAGATTTTATGAAAATATGTGTTTTATCAGATCCAAAAAAGATATCATACACAATTTTGCTTACTTTACCGCTAACGGTAGGAATTTCTAAACAAAACAGTCCTCCATCATTTAATTGAGCATGGATGTTTTCTAAAGCCCTTGTGGGATCTTTTAAATGCTCAACAACAGATATGGCAGTAATGATATCAAAATTCTTATTAAAGGGAATAGGATCTTCTAAATTTCCTTGTTTATATTCACAATTTACTCTTTTACTTGCGACTTTAATAGCATGATTAGAAATGTCCATTCCATAAATTGTAAAATCATCTTTCAAAATATCTAAGAAGTGCCCATATCCACAGCCAATATCCAACAGTGTTTTATGGAATGTTGAATGAGTTTTTATCTTATTTTTATATTTTTTTGAACGCCAAAGATTCAATCTTACTAAAACATCATATCCTAGAGACTTTGAGAAGTGAGAATCCTCTCCTTCAAAATATTCCCTTTCAAATTTGCTATTATTACTCACATCTATTATTATATTGTTTGTAATAAAAAATTTGCGAAGTGCCGCTCAAAGGGAATCACATAACAAATTGTAAAGTATTAGTTAATTTTTTTTCCAATTAATTATAATAAAAGATATGAACATTCTTTTTATTGAAAATTTTAAACTTTTCAAAAAATTAACGAGTGTTAAGACGATCGGTGGAATTGAAACAAATACAAATGATATAATACAAGATCTTCGTCAAAAAGGACACAAAATTTGGGTACTAAATAGAGATTTACAACCCAAATGGCTGGAGAAAGAAGATATCGATCTTATTGCTGCTTCCACATTCGATCCAATCACATATTTTCAAATAAGTAAGTATAAAAAAAAATACAAATCTGCTGCGGTAGTAATTCATGGTCACACCACAGTTGAAGATTTAGCAGGGAATTTTGTACCTGATAAACCAATCTTTAACACGATTTTTAAGTATTGGCTAAAACTTTTGTACGGTCAAGCACACTTATTAATTACCCCAAGTGAATTTTCTAAGGAGTGTTTAATAAAGATTCAAACTTCTTTGACTTATCCTATACATGTTGTAAGCAATGGAATATGCATTGAAGAATTTAAGGAAATTAAAAAATATAGAATCAATTTTAGAAGATTTCTCTCTCAAAATTATAATATACCTGAAGATGCAATAGTTATTATTAATGTAGGTTTAAGTTGGAAGAAGAAGGGTGTTAAAACTTTTGGAGAGATCGCTGAGAAATTTCCAGAGTATTATTTTGTCTGGGTTGGACCAATTAATAAAAACCCTGAGATTGATGAAGTAGTAAAATTAGAAAACGTGATATTTACAGGATTTTATGATGATATTAGAGAGGCATATTATGGAGCTGATTTATTTCTAAATACATCTTGGGTTGAAAATCAAGGAATCCCAATAATAGAAGCCGCAATTTGTAAATTACCTGTTGTTGCTAGGGATTTATCAGCATTTGATTGGGTGGCTCATGAACATTCTTGTTATAAAGCTCAAGATATTGATGAATTTGTTGAAGGAATTAAGAAAATCGTCTCAAATCCAGATTTTAAAAGAAAGATCGTTGAAAACGCTTGTAATGATGCAATGGAATTACATGATTTTGATAAAATTGGTGAAAAAATCGAAAAATTATATAACAAGGCAATTATAGTAAAAAAAATATGGGATCGTAAGCGAAATAAATAAATATTAGGAATGAGAGAGGATCATATCAATGACAGATCAAAACCTATTAAAGAATATTACCCAAAAATTGAAAAAGTATTGGAGCATACCAATATTTAAATATGCTATTATAATTCACGTTTTCTATTTCATCCTTTCCACAATTCTAACTCTTGTTTTCTTCCGCACTCAGAATGATTTTTTGGTATATTATAATGCGGGAGAGCTTGCTCTTAATGACTTCATGGAGTTATATATTCCTATTGAAGATACTTGGCCATTTAGATATTTTCCGTTAGCTGCTTTTTACTTTATTCCTTTCTATTTGATGGGTTTTGATTTAGGATTCATTGTCTTTAATTTCATTAATTTGATTTTGAATATTGTAATTTCTATTTATCTCTATAAGATCATCAAACTAATACGCCGAGAAGATCATGAGGATACTGATGATCGAATTATTGTCTATATCTGCATATTTCTATTGAGTCTTCCTCAGTTGTTTAATTATTTTCTTGGTCAAATAAATTTATACTTAACATTTTTTATGATCTTTTCTCTTTATTTATTTCTTAAGAATGAACAAATTAAAACGCAGTTTTTTGCGAGCTTAATATTAGGGATAGGAGGAATTTTTAAACCTATTACGATATTCATGTTTCCCTTCCTAATTCTAAGTCATTATAGTTATGCTGAAAAGAAATTTAAATTTGAGCTCAAAAGGAGTATCGTGAGGTCGATTGGAATATTACTTCCTTTAGCAATTAATGGTATTATTTTTATATTATATCCTAAATTATGGCATGATTTTACAGCAATAAATATTACAGGAGAAACAAACACTCTGATAAATTATTCATTTAGCATAACTAAATTAGCTACAAACTTCTTATTTTTCATAGGAGTTCCTGCAAATTTACTTGTTCAATATCAGTTATACATCTTCATTCCCATTTTACTAATTATAGGAGGAATGGGCTTTTTTATGTTTATTTTTCGACGAAATCCTCGCAACATAGTAATTTATGGGTACACATTTGGTATTCTGGTCATGTTATTAGCTTATTTTGATTCCTGGAATCATCATCTACTAATTTTA
This sequence comes from Promethearchaeota archaeon, assembly GCA_019894955.1. GTDB lineage: Archaea > Asgardarchaeota > Lokiarchaeia > Sigyniarchaeales > SOKP01 > SOKP01. Next base: position 5,533 of record JAGXNQ010000039.1, read on the forward strand.
ACTCCATTATTGACTATTATATTTTTTGATTTGCCCCGAAATTCAGAAATTTCCAGAAAATGCATCAAACCCAGCGTAATTTTCTTTAGCTTTTTTGATATCATATTTATGGGTGTGTTTCTCCTCACTCAATCCTTCTTCCCTTTCAATTTTGCGAGTACTATATTCCTAATCTTATCTTTTTATGGGATCATCAGAAATATGCAAAAGCTAAGAAATAAAGTTAAATAATTAGGTTCCTTAAAATTACTTGAAATCAAGAATAAAGAAATAAATCCTAATGTTCGAATATCTTATAATTTTCTTACCCGCATTTCTACTTGGTATTCTTCATACGGTAATTCCATGTGAAGATAAGGCTATCTTTTTCTTCTGGTCATTCGGTATTTCAAAAACGCCAAGAAGAAGTTTAAATATCTTAGTACTTTATGGGTTTGGGTTGATTTCTTCAAATCTTATAATAGCAACTGGTACTATTTTAATTAGTCTTGTTCCGAGATTGATTGCTCCAGGACTCATATTTAATCCTTATGCTATTAATTTCTTCGGAGCAGTTGTATCCATGTTTGCTGGTATTTTTTTATTAGTTTTTGTTACTACAAGAAACTACATGCCTCATTCCAAGCAATCAAAAGATATTGGAACATTAGATTGGGAAAAAAATCAAACGCCATATTTATTTGGGATTATAGCAGGTTTTGCACCATGCATTTTTGAACTCATTATCTATACTCAATGCTTGCAATATTCTCTGGGATATGGATTTATTGAAGGGGTATTAATAGTATTTTATTTCTCATTAGGTACTTTCGTGGGTCTTTTTCCACTTGCTTTAGCAAAATATGGAACCTCTCAAATAGTAAAATCAAAAGAAAATAGGAAAAATACCGTTTTCGTTTTAATGATTCTAATCATAGTAGTGTTTAACGCTGCTGTCATGATTTTATCATTTTTAGAGATTTCAGTGTTTCCTTTGCAAAATATTTAAATTGATCCATAATAAGGATAAACTTAAAAATTTATTTACCATTCATTTTCAAGAAAAAGTAAAAATGGTCTATAATAATTATTTATAACCGGAATTTTTTATATATTATAACTTAAATCATAACGATAAATATTTTACGAGACGTTCACATGCCAAAATGCAAGTTCTGTGACAGCCAAAAGATTACGTTCACTTGTGAAAAATGCAACGCAAGCTTTTGCATTAATCATATGGCAAGCACTGAAGAATGGATATGTAAAAAACACGAACATACCTATTCAAAAGCCAGTGCGGCAGAAAAATTCTATCGCTGTACGATTATTGAAAATAGTAAGTGTCCAGAATGCGATGCACTCCTACGATTAGAGAGATTATCATCGGGACAATATTATTTAGAATGTACTGATGAATCTTGTGGCTGGAATTCTTATTTAAAAACTCCCGGTTTGTTTTTTCCGACAAAAGAACAATTAGCACGAGAAGCAGCGAAAAATAAATTAATAAAAGGATATCGGTTGGAACTTTGTCGTAGAAACTTGAAAAAAAATATTGGAAAAGAAATATGCCCTGAATGCTTTCTGGAATTATTGAAAAGGTCACATATTACAAATTTTTCTACAATCATGGAGTCATTCAATATCCCCGCAAATCAATTAATTAAATTGATTAACCAATACATTAATGAAGAGAGAATTTATGGGATTATTGACCAGAAAACCCAGATGTTTTATTATATTTCAGAAGAGGTTCGGGAACAAGTATTGTCCAAAATCCAAGATGGTGGAAAGATTAATATTAAGGATTTAGGAGTTATGTTAGATATGAATTCTGATATTGTAATGAAAGTAATCTATAAAATTATTAATCAATATCAGATCAGAGGCTCTTTCTCACAAGATAAAAGCTTTTATTATACCCAGAAATATATAATGGATAATTTAATAAAAGAAATTAAAAAAAAAGGAAGAATTTCACTCACAAACCTTTCAAAGCTTTTTGGAATCCCTAAGGAATTGACTAAATCATTTTGTGTAAATATAATGAGGACTGGCGCTATTAGCTCCTTTTTTGCTGCAAGAGGAAATGAAATAATTACTGCTGGACAGATTTATAGTGAAATTAAAGCTTTTTCAAAAGAAACAGGATTATTTGAATTATCAAAATTAGCTGAAAGTCTAAAAATTGCCGTGGAATTAGCTAGAAAAAGCCTGCATGAATTGATTAAATCGGGATCAATAAAAGGTATCTTTACTCAGAGAAGGGAGTTCATGACCAGAAAATATCTTGAAGGAAAGATCAAAGAACTCGCTAGAGCATATAGAACGATGCCTTTGAGAGAACTATCAAATAGGTTGGGCGTGACTGAATCAAGTATTGAAGAAAATTTGGCTCAACTAATAGGAAGAGGAGACATAGATGGATATATTGACTTGCACAAACGTTTATTTGTTGCTTATAGTGTCCCTAGAACTAGTGAGGGTGAAAGAACTCCCAAAAAGCGAGAAGATGTTGAACCTATAGATGAAGGTAAGATTGAAGTCGTAAGAGATTATGATTTTGAGGGGGGGCAAGTCCACATGAAAGTAGCAGTTCGGAATAAGAGCAATATGGCGATCAACAATGTGAAAGTCATATTGGACGCTCCATCTAGCTTCAAAATGAAACAACCTCTGTTCAGTATACCAGTTATTGAAAGTAAATCAAGTAGAGGCGTTGATTTTTATCTGGAGCCAAAAAATTGTGGATCCTCGAATGTTGGTGGAACAGTCATTTACAAGGATGCATCAGGCAAAAAACACACTATTAATATAAAAAAGAAAGAAGTTCAAATTAAATGTCCATTAGTATGCACAAATCTATCAAATATCGAAGATTGTCAAGTCGCAATACAAACTCTACCTAATGATGCTCGTGCGTTTTTAATTGCCGATTTAGATCCACGATTGACTTTTAGAGCTGCGATCAGAACTTTAAAGCATTTCGAAACTAGCACGGTAACCTCTCACGAGGGTAACGATACAAACGGATTGTATGAAGCAGAATCGTGGCATTGTGCAGAAGCAAAGATGACAGGTGGTCGAATAATTACTCGAATTTTTGTATCAGAAAGTAGTCAATCACTCGAAGTTCGAGTTTGGTGTGGAAATGCAGGACAATTAACTGGATTTTTAGCAAGAATAATCGAACTCCTATTTGAAGAGATTAACATTATCAGAAAAATAAAATCGGAAGAGAGAGAGAAGACAATAGATGTAATGGCGATAACTCAAAATTTAGCAGAAATTAGTGATTATTGCATGCTTAGATGGAAAGCACAAAACATCAGAAATAAACTTCATGACACATTCGTTCGTTTACGGAAATTATTAGGAGATAGTGAAGCAATTCTTGGTCGAATTGAATTTTGGCTTACTCAATTAAATAAGTATGGAAAAGATGATAAAATCACTGATGAAGACGCCGATAAACTAGTGAATGATGTTGAGTCATTCAAAAGTGTAATTGCTCGGTCGATAAAATTATAAAATCAAGCCGTTTTTTCACAACTAATAGGTATAAATATAACGTAGATCTATTAATATGTAAACATTAATTAAAAGTCTCTTTATCATGCCAATCGTATCTTTTTCTATAAATGAAAATCTTCGAGAATTTATCAATAAGTTAGTCTCACGAAATCAATATGAGAATAAATCAAAGTTAGTTAGAGACGCACTTTTACGATTAATGTCAACCATGGATGTCGCGAGTATAGATACATTTAACGATTTAGATCCATTGGGTAAAACGATTATTGGCAATCTTATAATTGTTATACCTCATGACCCACTTATACAAAAAAAATTAAACAAGATAGAAGCAGAATTTAAAGATCATATAATTAGCAAAAATCAACATTTTCAAGGAGATAAAGCCATAATTTTCATGATAGTACAGACAAATGTTGAAGTATTTCAAAGATTCGTTGTGGAAATAAATGGTATTGAAGAGATTTCTAATTTTAGATATATGATAATGAATTAATTTTCATGATTTCGCTACTTTTCTATAAATGAAGTCAAGTTTAAAATGAGTGTTACTTTTTATCAAATGTTTAAGAGAATCAAGCTTAAATAAGAGAAATAAAACATGAGTGTAGACCAAATATATATTAAAGATGTCCCTCAAGACATATATCGGAAATTACAGCAACATCTTGATACTTTACCTATTGGATATCCCCCAACCGAATCGGGAACCGATTTAAAAATATTGAAATTCATATTCACACCCGAAGCGGCATTAATCGGGATTAATATGAGATTGATTCCTGAGCCACTAAAGACGATTTATAGGCGAGTGAAAAAATATGGTATTACTCTAGAGCAACTTGAGATTGTTTTAAAACAAATGTATAAAAATGGAGCAATCAATGTTAAAAGAGTTGAAGGAGAAAAAGGAGAAGAGATTTATTACCACAACGCATTCTTAGCTGTTGGTATGTTTGAATATCAGTTGCATCGCATGGATGCGGAATTTTATGAGACTTTTGAGCAATACATGGATGAAGTATTCAGAGATGAGGTAGCAAGCACAAAAATTAATCAATTACGCACTATTCCCGTAGAACAAAGTATCACTCCAGAACATAACATTGCTACATTTGATGAGCTCAAGAATCTTATTGAAAACGCAAATAGAATCGCTCTACAAGATTGTGTATGTCGTCAAGGTAAGGATCTCATAGGAAAACCTTGTAAGCAATCAGATTTAAGGGAGGTGTGTTTTGTTTTAGATAGTTCTGTTCAGCATATCTTAGATAATGAAAAGGGTCGTGAGATATCCAAGAAAGAAGCACTTGAGATCTTCAAGAAAGCCCAAGAGGCAGGATTAATTATCCAACCGGGTAATGCTTTGAGCCCCAATTTTATTTGTAGTTGTTGTGGTTGTTGTTGCGATATGATAACGAACATAAAAAAGTTAGATAGACCTGCCGATTTAATGCATAGCAATTTTTATGCAGAAGTTGATGTTGAATCTTGTATTGGTTGCGGTACTTGTGAGCAACGTTGCCAACTAGATGCTATTTCTTTAGAGGATGGGATTGCGATAGTTAGTGAAGATTTATGCATAGGTTGCGGTAATTGCACTACTACTTGTCCTGAAGAAGCAATCATGTTAAAAAAGAAAGAAGAAGAGTTTATTCCAGTCAAATCAAAAACGGAGTTATATTTGCAAATTATGCATAAAAAAGCAGAATTACGTCGCAAGGAAAAAGGACTGGAATAAGTTTAAGAGAGAATAATAAATAAACCAGGTGATTCTATGGGAAAAAATAAGTATGGAAAAGAATTTCAAAAAAAACCTGCTGGTGGAAGTAACCAAGGAGGTTCTCCAATCAAAGGCGGAAAAATAAAGGCAAGTCATATCTTAGTAGATAAATTGAGTAAAGCTCAAGAACTTCATGAAGATATATTAGCCGGAGATAAACTCGAGGACTTAGCACAAAAATTCTCAAATTGTCCAAGTAAGAAACGAGGAGGAAGTTTAGGAGAATTTACCAAAAATGATATGGTCCCAGAGTTTTGGAATGCTTGTAAAAACCTAAAAGTTGGAGGCATATCTAAACCTGTTAAAACCAAATATGGATATCATATAATTAAGAGAACAGGATAATGATTTTAAAGAATAAATTAGTAGCCCGGCACGGAATTTCGATTGAACAATAATTGTCCAATTTTCGAACCGTGGTCTCGGGATCTCCCTAAATCTCAGAAATTGAGGTTTTTCAGAGTCCCAAATGCTTGGCCACTACACTACCGGGCTGAATGGTAATAAGTCTTTTTTTTTGGTCAATATACCAATTGAAAGAATATCCAAAAATCTTCTTTCTTTAGTACAATCTATGGGAGAGATGTATAACATTAAAATTTTTTTTAAAAAATGATTTATCAGACAAAAATTTAAGATAGATTTTTATTCTAAAATGGTTTTATAATTTATTGGATTACACAACAATATTCTTGGAGGATATTACTAATTTTTTAAAATTTTTTTATCTAACCCTTTTATAGGGTTAAACCCCGTGACTGTGACTGAAAACAAAACCCCGTATTAAAAATTATATCCTCTATGTGTAATCCTTTATTTTACTATATTATTGCCATTCTAAATTCAATTAAAAAAGAATGAAAAAGGATTAATTTTTCTGAAATTTGTAGTACACTTCTTCAAAATATTTATCAGACATTCCAGCTATATAATCTCTTACGATTAGTGTAAGCTTATTTTGATCTCGTAACGGTTGGTAATACGTATTATATTCAGAATCATCAATGTAAGCAACGTGATCACTAAATATTGGTGAATCATATTTTTTTTCTTCTAAATCTTTTAATGTGGTTTTAAAAATGAGTTGAAACTTCTCTTTTAGCTTATCAAGAAATTTAGCTCCATTTCCAATCATCAAATCTCGTCTCGTATATATACGCTCATAATTAAATACTTTTAATTCACGTAATGCTTCAAATACTGCTTCAGTATATCCAATAGTTCCATTTTCTAAACTATAGTTTAATAAATCCATAATCAAGGATTTCATAATTTTTCTGTTGGTATCTCCAAGCACTTTTTTACAGACTTCGGGTATTTCTTCTCTCTTGATGAATTTTAGTAAAATTGCATCTTCAATATCTCTCCCAATATAACTGATTGTATCAGCAAATCGTACAGTAATAGCTTCAAATGTAGTTGGAATTTTCCTGATCTTATTTTTCGCAATAGCATCTTGGTATTCTTTATTATGATCATCCCAAGTTTTACCATTTATTTTTCTAGGTTTTAGCTCTCTCTCATAGATTTCTCCGTCATGACATAAAATGCCATCAAGTACTTGTAATGTCAAGTTCAATCCTTTTGCGGGTTCTTTTGGAAACCTTTTTTCCAAAAATGTTAACCATCGTACACCTTGAGCATTATGATTAAAATTACCCATTCCATACTCTTTACTAACTTCATCAAGGATTTGTTCCCCTAGATGACCAAAAGGAGAGTGACCAATATCATGACCTAGAGCAATTGCCTCAATTAAATCAGAATTTAATTTTAAGATTCTTCCTACTTGCCGAGATACTCTAGAGACTAATAAGACATGAAGAGACCGATGAGTTATATTTGCATTCGCTACTCCAAAGAAAACTTGTGTTTTATCTATATATCTCGCATATGCTTTAGAATGAACAATTCTATCTACATCCCTAAAGAAAGGGGGTCGAATATCCCTATCAGATTCATCTTCTTCATAATATCTTATCGCCCAAGAATCAGGGGTTCCTCGTTTACCTATATCAGTATTTTTTCGCATGAGGTGTTGGAATAGTTCTATTCGAGTAGGATCCATGAGTCAACCACCATTCACGAGGAATCTGTTAATAATCTAATAATAATACTCTTTGTATTATTAGATATTTCGATACTATACATTTCCAAATTTAATTATAATCGCGTTATATGGACATTTCTCCTTGCATGTTAGGCATATATTGCATTCACCGTTTCCAGTAAAAAATTCAAAAGGTTCTTCTAAAATTCTAATCTGTTTAGGACATACTTTTTCGCATATACCACATTCAGATCTTCCAACACATCTTACAGGATTCCGGGAGAGTTTCAGAAAGGAATAATCAGCAACTACTGCGGATATAGCCGCATAGGGACAAAAATATCTGCAATATATTCGAGGATACCAAATAGAGAGGATTAATATCAAAAGATAGAATAGAAAAATGAAAATTGCTCCCCAATCACCGCTATTGAATATTGTTGACCAATCAGTGATAAATTCAATGAAATATGTGAAGATAAACTCCGACATGGAAAAATATCCAATTGGTTTTCTTCCAAATTCACCCAATTGGGTTTTAAATTCTAAATAAAATAACTGGTTAGTATTCCTCGTAAGCCCTAATGGTATTATGAAAATTATTAAAATGATTATGATGACATATTTAACATTGAGTAGAGACTTATGGGTTTTCGTTTTAGGAGTTTTCTTTTTTGTTGGTATCGCTGCACAAGCATCTTGAATAGTTCCAATTGGGCACACCCAACCACAAAATGATCTATTCGTAAAAAGTATAAAAAGGATAAAAACAGCAATGAGTAATAAAGGAAAAAATCCATTCGCAATCGAGAAGAAAATGTATTCAAGAATTCCTGCTCCTTGCGAAAGAGGATTTCGAGGAGTATTTAGAATTGGAAGTACCTTAATGAGGTCTTCAAAACCTTTTAAATTTATTGCAAAAATAGTCTCAATAATTACATAATTAATCAATATGAAAGTAATGATTTGGACTATACGTCTTACCAGAGTAATCTTATGATCTTTCAAATGAATTCTCAATTTCAATAACACCACTTAAAAAATATTTTAACATTATTTATTCTAATATCTTATTCAAATTATTGGTGTTTAAAAAAATTAATTCAAATTAGAAATCATCTAAAAAGAATAGAATCAATAGTGTCAATTTAGGTATAAATTTATTTGTTGATTTTAGTAAATTTAATTGAAAAAAAGCAAATTAAAAGAATGGGAAACCTATTTTAATAGAATTGTTTCCAAGTTTTTAGGTGCTTTCGTCGTTTTCCTCAATTTTCTATGGATCATCGTGGCCAAGCTAATCACTTTTGTCTCTTCTCCATGATTGCATATAATCATCTTTGGTCTTGGTGCTATTCTTCGTAAAAATTGAGAGATCTGACTCCGTGATGAATGACCGCTAAAACCTTCAAGTGTGAATACATTTAAATTTAATTTCACTAATTGAGTTCTACCTCTGGGATCAATATATTGAAATTCTCTAAAACCACGTATGATTCTGTTTCCTAATGTTCCAGAAACTTGGTAAGATACGAATACTAGACTATTATTTTTATCTTCTGCAAGGGATCTCAAGTACTGAACTGAAGGACCTCCTATCAACATGCCACTCGTAGCTAAAATAATACATGGTCCCCCTTCTATAACATCTTTGCGTTCATCAGGTGAAGAGATTGTCGTAAAGAAATCACTCAAGAAAGGATTTTTTCCTTGATGAAGTATTTTCTCTCTTAAATCCAAACTAAGGTAATCTGGATGAGCTGTGTGTATTGCAGTGGCTTCCGAAATAAGCCCATCCAAGAAAATCGGTACACGGTCAATTATACCCTTTGAAATTAATTCCTCTAATACAATGATCAGTTCCTGTGCTCTTCCGACTGCTAATACGGGTATGAGTATTTTACCTCCTCTTCGAATTGTAGAAGTTAAGATCTGTTTTAAATCTCTTTCTGAATCTTGACGGCTAGGAATTCGATCTTGAGGTCCTCCATATGTGGATTCAATTAATAAACTCTCTACTCGTGGGAACTTTACTGCTGCTTTTTCAAGTAAACGCGTCTTCTGGTATTTGAAATCGCCAGTATAAACAAAGTTGTATCCTCCTTTTCCAAAGTGTAAGTGTATCATGGATGAGCCAAGGATATGACCGGAATTATGTAGGGTTAGCTTTATATCAGGAGCTATATCAGTTACTTTTCCCCAGGATAAAGGAATTGTATGAAGTACTGTTGTTTTTACATCTCTTTTTGAATAAGGTGGAACAACTCCTTCTTTTTCTGCAATTTGGACAAAATCCAGTTGAAGCATCGTAGAAAGGTTTCGGGTGGGAAGAGTAGAATAAACGGGTCCTCTATATCCATATTTAAATAAAAATGGAACCATCCCACAATGATCCAAATGAGCGTGAGATACAACAACAGCATCTAAATCCCGAATTGAAAATTCTGGAACATCAAATCCAGGAAACCTATCATTCTTATTTCCAACGTTTACTCCTACATCAAGAAGAATATTACTATCTCGAGTTTGCATTAATATGCAAGATCTCCCTACTTCTCTAAATCCTCCTAAAGCTGTCATTCTGATAGCTAGGTCCTGAAAAAGGGGGGGTCTGTGAATTCGTTTTCCGATGTCTAATAGTATTTCTTTTTGGTTTTGACGTTCTTTTGTCAGCATTTGTCTGATTAGTTGTATTGTTTTAGACGAAAGGGGAGGGGTTCGAATTGTCTTGGGTTGCCAAAACGTATTTGATCTGATTTCCTTAAGATTCATCCCTTTTTTACCAATTACAATACCGGGTTTTCCTGATTCAATTATAACTTCTCCACGTGTATGATCAAATTCGATACTGGTAATTTCGGCATCTTCACCTACAAGATTTCGAATGTAAACTTCAGTCTCATCGGGATCTTTCCGTTTTTCAACATTCCAGCGGAATACCACCCTTTTTCTCATTGTTCTTGCTAAATCCTTGAGAATTTCGGAATTCTCAATACCTTCTACATCCGAATTTTCGGAATAGACCGCAATTTCTGGACCCTCAAATTCGATCTTTTTCACAACAATATCATCAGGGAGGATTTGAATAATTTGTTCCCTAATTCTTTGTAATTCTCCTTCAAAACTCATATTAATCCAATTTTAAAATTATTTTATGTAAATAAATATTGATTGAAAATAATTAGCCTTGCAAATAATGAAAATTATTTTCCTTAACTTTTTTTTATATTAATTCTTTTTCCGTGGTAAATATCAAGTTAATTTTCAGTGATTTTGTATAAATAGAATAATTATCTCTTAGATATTATCACTATTGTAAGAGAGTAAATTTAAGAATGAATTCTATTAATCTCTATAATATGATATTGGTTATCACATAAAAATTTTTTCATATATCATTTCGTTATATATAGAGGTAAAATTTTTTAACTCATGAAAATTAGAAAATCCTATGCCAGAACTTAAGATTGGCGCAATCGCCTCTGGTTCAGGATCAAATTTCGAAGCTATCGTTAAAGCATGTGAAAGTGGAATTTTAAAGAAAAAAGCTTCAGTAGAGGTTTTGATCTGTAATAAACCGGGAGCCTACTGCATAGAAAGAGCAAAAAATCACAATATACCTTATTATTTGATAGAATCAGATAAATATCTTGACATTCCTCGAGAAGATTTTGATCAACTCATGCTAAACGTACTAAAGGAACATGAATGTGATTTAATTGCTTTGGTCGGGTATATGAGATTAGTGAGCCAAAAATTTATCACCACTTTTGATGGCAAGATCTTAAACATCCATCCTGCATTATTGCCAGCATTTAAAGGCCTACACGGTCATCGAGATGCGCTTGAATATGGTGTGAAAGTATCCGGATGCACAGTTCACTTTGTAGATGCAGGTTCAGACCATGGTCCAATTATAATTCAGAAATGCGTGCCGGTATATGCTAAAGATACTGAAGAAACGCTAGCTACAAGAATTTTAGAGTGGGAACATAAAATTTTCCCAAAAGCCATAGAATTATATTGTGATAAACGACTTCGTGTAGAGAATAGAATTGTGCACATCGAAGGTGAAATCACGTATTAAAGATAAATATGCGGGAAATGATATCTATCATCAAATGAAAACTCTGACCCAGCTGAAAGTAATGGTATTTTCCATCATTTTGTGATGACGATCTTGAGTAATGAATTAATGAAGATTATTCATTTCCCGCTCCTATCTAAAAATATGCGCTAATTTACTAGACTGGAGCATTAAAATACAATAAAATAAAAAATAGGTTAATTTTAACTATCAATTCATTTATAAAGAGCAGTTACAAGCAACAAAAGAGTATCACACGCTTCATAAAAAATCCAAACCTAAAATTTTAATCAAATCAATCATGGTTTAATAATATATTATTAAAAATTAACAAGAGAATGAAGTAAGGATGCCTCGCCGTAAGGAAATTTCTGAGATTCTAAATATGATGGAAAAGACCCAAAATATACGTAATATTGGATTTGTGGGTCACATAGATCATGGGAAAACCACTCTAAGCGATTCTCTTTTAAGTGAAGCAGGTTTACTTTCGCCCGATCTAGCTGGTGAAGCACGTGCTTTAGATTATTTAGAGGAAGAACAAAGACGTGGAATCACCATGAAATCTACTAATATTTCATTATATTATGAAAAATCTCTTAAAGACCACGACCCCTTTCTAATAAATCTTGTTGATACTCCAGGTCACTTAGATTTTAGTGGTAAAGTAACTCGCGCTTTAAGATTAATAGATGGAGTTGTTGTAGTTGTTGATGCTGTTGAGGAAATAATAGCCCAATCTGAAACGGTTATTAAACAAGCTCTACAGGAAGGTGTGAAACCAGTACTATTTATTAATAAAGTAGATCGCCTTATCCGGGAACTAAAGCTATCAGATGAACAAATAAGAATAAAATATACCCGGATTATTAATGATTTTAATACACTTATTGAAAGATACGCAGATAAACCTTTCAAAAAAGAGTGGCAAGTAACTCCTGCTAATGGTAACGTCGCATTCGGTTCAGCACTCCACAAGTGGGGTTTTACGCTAAATATTTTAGAAATTAATGAGCTAAAGTTTTCGGATATTAGATCGCGATATCATAAAGAAACTTACACTAAAGAGACTTATGCAGATTTAGCTATCTATTTTCCAATTCATAGCGCAATACTGGAAATGGTTGTTGATCACCTGCCTAATCCTATTGAAGCTCAGAAATACAGAATCGGTAAGATTTGGGGGGGAGATTTAACATCTGAAATTGGAAAATCTATGATTAATTGTGATCCAAATGGTCCTTTAATAATATGTTTGAGTAAAGTACAAGCAGATAAGCATGGTTTGATCGCAACTGGAAGAATATTTTCCGGAAAATGTTTCAATAAAGAGGAAGTATTTTTACTAAATGAAAATAATTTTGAGGTAATTCGAAAAACTGCAATTTTTATGGGTCAAAGAAGAGAGCTTGTTGAAGAAATACCCGTTGGAAACATCGTGGCTTTAGAAGGGTTTAAACAGGTAAAAAGCGGCGAGACTATAATCAATAAGAATTATGTTGATAAAATGATTCCATTTGAAAAAGTAAAATATGTTTCTACTCCCGTTGTTACTGTCTCTATCGAACCAGAATATTTAAGAGATTTAGATAAAATGAAAGAGATCATCGAAAACTTGCTAATCGAAGATCCTAATTTGTTATTTGAAGTAAATGAGGAAAATGGTGAATTCCTCCTCTCTGGTATGGGGCCTTTACACCTTGAAGTTACTGCCTTTGAACTTGAAGCACGAGGTATTAAGGTCTCAACATCAGAACCAAGAGCTGTTTTTAAAGAATCTTGTAGGTATAGTTCATCTATTGTTTCAGTAGACTCATTATTAAATAAAAATTCCCTTAAACTTAAAACTGAAAGATTAGATGATAAAACCTCTAGATTTTTTCAGACTCACGATTTAAAAGTAATTAAACCAAAAGAAAGATTGAAGGAATTACTAGAAGAATTTACAGATTTAACACCGAATGAAATCCAAAACTTGTGGATGTATTATGATAATAATAATATTTTAGTCTACAATCAAAAAGAAGATCTAAATCAATCTTATAAAGACACTATTATAGAAATTATTGGTAAAATCCTCTTATATGGACCTTTATGTGGTGAAAAATTAACAGGTTTAAAGATTATAATAGAAGACCTGGTTATAAATAAGCTTGAAGAAGAAACCGCATTAACAGAATTATCCGCAATGTTTTACAATGCAATAAAAGAGGCTTTAAACGAATCTGAACTTATCCTCCTTGAACCAATTTACCATACAATTATTCAATTACACCCAGAATACATAAAAAATACGCTTTCGATGCTTTCCAAGTATTCTGCAAAAATAAAAGATGTCAACCAAGAAAAGGATTATCAAGCAATCGTAGAAGTACTCTTACCCGTAAGAAATTCTATTAAATTCGCTGAAGATATTCGATCTTCAACATCCGGAAAGGCAT
>JAGXNQ010000003.1 GCA_019894955.1 Promethearchaeota archaeon
GGCTCAGATTCCCCTGTCAAACTACTTTCATTCACTTCTAAGTTGGATGATTGTATTATGCGAGCATCTGCTGGGATTCTATCACCTTGCTTTAGAACCAATAGATCTCCAATAACTACTTCTTTTGTAGGTATCTCCAATTTTTGACCACCTCGTATGACGGTTGTAGTTGGTGCGGTCATTTCGCGCAGAGCGTTAAGCTTTTTAGTAGCTCTATATTGTTGAACAATTGCTACAATGCAATTTAATGCTACTATCCCGAGTGTTAATAAAATAAATGTTAAATTGCCCTCATTACCTAAAATTGCTGCTAAAAACAAAATAAGAGCTCCAGCTAAATAAATGACAATTAACCAATTAAACAAGGGTGCTAAATAGATTTTAATAAATCCCTTTGATGCTTTAGGGATTTCATTATATCCATGTTTCAGAATTCTATTCTGAGCTTCTTCCCGAGGTAATCCATTAGTCGAATTAGTTGTAAACTTATCATAAATTTGATTTAATTCTTGAGTGTAATATGTTTCAGTCATTTGAAATTCTCCCGTAACACACTAAATAAAATTAATTAAAACTTTGTAACGTAATAATAATAAATAGTCTATAACAGTAATTATTTTTAATTTATTTCTTTTTCATTTAAAAAAATACTTATTTCAAATTATGAAATCAAAAAAGAAAAGTTCAAAAAATTAAAATATCATATTTTTAGATCTTGCTACCTTCTTGAAAATTTCAATTCCAACTATTCCTGGTAAAGCAAATAAAATACACACCAACCAATCTAATCCACTAAGAAATAAGAAATTGATTTGAAAATCTAAACCCCAAATATCATTTACATATGTATTTACAGCATAAGAAAAATTGATATGCAATATGTGGATTCCGAGAGTAAAAGTACATATTAAAAATAAAGATACATTGAATTCCTCTTTTATGCTTTTTACAATCGATTTATTAGGTCTCCTAAAACTCCATATAAACGTTGTTTCGACAATGTAAATTGTAGTAATTAACATCGTCCTTGCCTTTTGATTTAATAAATCTTGGGGAGTTGATCCAGGTGGAAGATAACTTAAGATTGGATTATAATTCCATTCATTTAGTGGAAATAATCCTCCTAACGTAAATTGAAGTACGAAAACTAAACCCATTCCAATTAAAAAAGCCTGCAGGACTAACATGATCCACATGTTTCGATTTAATAATTGTTGTTCATCTCTAGGTGGTTCCAACATTACATCTTTAGGATGTGAGTCAATAACGAGTGCTATGGAAGGAAGGGAATGAACAATTACATAGATATAAACATGTTGCCATTCTGAAGCAAATAGATTAAATGTGGGAATGAATTCATAAGTAAGAAAAACTGCAGCTTCCATGAGGTTTAGGCAGATAAAAAAGAAGATGATATTTCTAATTTTAGCAAATAATCCTCGCCCTATTCTAACTCCTTTTTCTATAGATGTAAAATCATCATCTGAAATAACAAGATCTGCAATTTCTTTTGAAACATCAGTCCCCGTGATTCCCATAGCAATTCCAGCATCTGCTAATTTTAAAGCTAGAATATCATTAATTCCATCGCCAGTCATGGCAACAACGTGTTTTTTTTTCCCATTTTGTCCTTGATATCTTTCAACAATAACTTCTTTATCAGTTGGAGCGACTCTAGCAAAAACTGTGACTTTTTCAAAGTCTTCATCGGAAAGATTTCGAATCTCTGATCCTTCCACTACCAAATCCCCTTTTTTATATATTCTACTTTGAGCTGCTATGGTTTGAGCAGTTTTAGGATGATCTCCAGTAATCATTATCACATTAATTCCACCAGCTTCACATTTAGAGACAGATTCTTGAACACCTGGTCTAACAGGATCAAGAATTGAAAAAAATCCTAAAAATATTAAATCAGATTCTATCCTTTCTCTGATAAGGTCATTTTCTTTGTTGATAGGTTTGTAAGCAATGGCAAGAGTTCTATAACCTTGGTTTGCTCGTATACTTATTAAACTCTGAATCTCTTTTTGAGTTCGTTCTGAAATTGGCTTTAATGCTCCATTTAGCTCAACTTGAGCTGATAATTCCAAAATTTTTTCAGGAGCTCCTTTAGTAAATACAAGATATTCACCTTTTTTGTCTTTTAGTTCACACACAGTTGACATTCTTTTCAATTCAGAAGTGAATGAAAATTCTTTAATAACATCATATTTATTTTTTACATCATAAGTTATGAAATCCGCTTTTTCTGCTAAAACTAATAAAGCAGATTCAGTTGGTGAACCATTAGCTCTTCGTACAGCAATTTCTTTTTGATCTCTCATTCGTACTTTTACATCTTCATAGATTAGTTTTGCGGTATTGTTTATTATGCTTGAATCTATTAATTTTTGAAATGTTGGATTCTCTTTTAGATCAATTTCTTCTCCTTCTAATAGAATTTTTCCATTGGATTCATATCCCGATCCCGTTACATCATATTCTAATTCATTTAACCAGAACTTATTTACACACATCTCATTTCGAGTAATTGTACCTGTTTTATCAGAACATATTATAGAAACACGACCTAAGGATTCTATTGCAGCTAGATTTTTAACAATAACACCGCTTTGGGCCATGTTCAAAACACCAGTTACTAATACCAAGGTGGATAATAGAGGTAGGTTAATCGGCATTACATTCATTGATCGTAAAATTGAACTGACCAAAGCTTCACTAATAAAATGCCCATAAAAATTACCTTCGAGCGATAAAATGATAAATTTATAGATTATTAAAATTATCAAAATTAAAATAAGAAGACTACTCAAAATATAACCCAATCTATTTAATTTCCTAGTTAAGGGTATGTCTTCGATACTTCCCATTTCATTAAGTTGAGTTGATATCTTTCCGATTTCAGTATTAGTACCAGTTCCATAAATAATGATTTTTCCCCGCCCCGTATTCACATAAGTACCCATAAAAACGACATTAGATTGTTTCTGGATTGGGAGAAAAATCTTTTCAAGAATATCTTCTTTTTTTTCTACAGCTTCTGATTCCCCTGTGAGTGGTGCTTCATCTACTGACAAGTTAACAGTTTCTATTACTCTTCCATCAGCAGGAATTTTATCACCTTGTTTAAGTAATACAATATCACCGGGGACTATTTCTTTAGTAGGAATTTCATATTGTATACCGTCTCGCAAGACTGTTGTTTTTAATGCAGCAATTTTGCGTAAAGAATCTAACGCCTTTTGTGCTCTAAACTGCTGAATTATTACTGTTATTGAATTAACAATGACGATGGCAAATGTAAATAAAGCAGATCCATATTCTCCAAGTAAAATTACAAAAATTCCAGTAAATATTAGAATGACTATTAAAATATTGAAAATTGGTGCTAAATAAATTTTCCAAAGAGATTTCTTTATTTTTGGTAATTCATTAAAACCATGCTTTAAATATCTTTCATCTAATTTTGAAGAACTTAATCCTATATTGAGATTGGTTTCAAACTCAGATGCTAGTTCTTCAGCTGTCAATGCATGATACATTTTGTGTGAAGAAATTGATTCACTCATCTTAATCTCAAGTATAATATAACTATTAAAAAGTAATAATAAATTAGCATTCAAAGCTTAAAAATTGTATAATAATAATAAGATGTATAAATATTAATTATATTGTTAATTCTTGGGGATCTCCTAAGACGTCTTTTAAATTATGAAATTTCTTCCTAATTGTTGTGCTTGAAAATTTACTTGTTTGTTCAATTAAACTTTGAGTGAAAATTTTCGGGTTTTCAAGAGTCTGCCCGATGTAATAGATGAGTCCAGCAGCAAAAGCCTTATAATTCAAATTTTGGAGGAAAGAATAAGTTATCCGTTTGAGTAATTTATTAGCTAACAACTGCATGTCAATTTTTAATCTTTCAAACTCATTTTTATTTTGAAAATGATCTTTAATCAGCTCGTAAGGAATATTATTAATATCTTTTTGAAAGAGAATCATTATCTTCGCTTTAATGTCTATTTCTAATTCTTTTGGTGTCTTGAGTTTCTTTTTATCAAGCCTTACTTCCGTTCTTAATACTTTCTCCATTGCATTCGCCAACATTTTTTTGTTGACCTTATGCCCTAATTCACGAGAAACTCTTATATATTCTTCAATTCTTATGTTTGTTACATCTTTTATTTCCATCCACACGATAGCAAGAAAAATTATTATCATGTTCTGATAAGTTTCTCTGTGATACTTGTTGTATCTAAGATAATTATCTTTTATTGTCATATACTTGGTATTATCTATAGTTAAGCCTATTCCATAACTTTTAAATAATGCGATAGTTTTTTTTTGTTCTGTAAAGCTAGTATGGTAATCTCTATACCATATGTCTAAAGTTTTAAGTTTTTCATATTTCTGTTTTATAGCGGGATCTTGTATTGCTTTTGAATTACTAACACGTATTTTTCTTTCATAATCTGCTTGACTATCTGAATAGTATCCTGAAGATGAAGAAGTGTCAAATTCTAATCCCTCATCAACAATCAAACCACAATCTTTACATACAATAAATGGGCCGTCTTGTATTAGATTCTGATGAGTGCATATTGACGAATCAGTGTCGTGTTGATTTTCTCGAGTCAATTATCGCAAATCCTTTTTTTTAATTTAATGACAATATTAAATTGTGTTGATTTTTTTTAAAAAATGATAAATATACATTTAAATTTTTATAAAACGTCCACCAATATTAATTAATAATTCTTGATAAACTTTTAATTTTAAAGTGAACGAAACGATGGAACGAGAAATCATAATAAAATGGTTAAAACTTTTCAGTATTGGATATATTATTATTTTTATCATAGAATTACTGAATCTAATTCTTTTTAGCAATGTTATAATCATTTCAATTGATAGTGAACAGATGACGATCTCTCATTTAATATTTAACTCCGGTTATTCAAGTTTACAACTTGCGGTAATTTGGATTTTTTATGGGATAACTTCCAGTTGTTTCATAATTTTAGGAGTAGCACTCTTTAGAATCGCACGACAGGATAAGCGAGAAAATCAAATTCTAACTAAAACACTTTTAATAACAGGTATGTTCATGATAATCGCGAGCTTTTTCAGACTTGAATTAATCTATCTAATCAACAAGGAACCTATAGATACAGGAGGGTTTTCTGCTACATTTATGAATGTGATCTATAATCAATCAATCACCAACATAATAGGTGCCTTGATGTGGTTAATTTTTACAATTATAACACTTACTGTATTGATTTCGGCATTAATAATTAGCGCCATAGGATTACAGTGGGGAATTGTTCAATTTCAGCAAACAAAACCTGAATAAATCTTCACATTTTATTAATTTAAGAGAAAAAAAGAAAGTTACAATAATGATAAAATTGTTTTAATTTGTTTTGCCCTACTTCTCAATGTGACTTCTGTTATCTTGGCCACATCGGCTACGTTTGATTGAGTTTTTCGAATACAACCATCTTTAGCAGCGATATAAATACACGCTGCTGCCAAGCCTTTAGGATCTTTACCAGTACGTTTTAAACCATTTTGAGATGCCTTTCGAAGCATATCTATTGCTATTTTTTGTATTTTCATTGGTAGGTCTAGTTCATTTCCGAAACGGAAGACTAAGCTTTCAGCGGTGATAGGTTGATACCTTAATCCTAACTGTGGTAACACTTCTCGGATTATCATTGCGAGACTACGGTGCACTGTTCGACGAGGTGTCATAGAAGCTTCACAAACCTCATCAAGTAATCGTGGAAAGTCGTGAACTCTAATTGCAGCATATAATGATCCTGCAATAAAACCGTTAATGGATCTACCCATTGTTAGCTTTTTCTTGGCAACAATGCTATAGATTTTCCAGGCTGTCTCACTAATATATTCTGGAATGTTAAGTTTTGAGGTTAGCATTTTGAGTTTAGGTTTTGCTTCCCAGAAGTTCCGTTCAATGCTAGAAATTAATGAATTCTGAATTTTCGATAATCGCGAAAAGAGTGCCTGTTCCTTTGGACCAATTGATTTACCTTTAGAATCCGTTTTAGTACTTGGAAGCATTGTTCGTGGACCAAAGTCCCTCCATCTTGGTTCAGTGCGCCTTCTTGTTTGAATTTCTTCTATAGTATAAGCTCTACGTTCATTTCCAACAAAAGTTCTTTCCGAGATTATTCCACAGTTTAGACAAACGTTATTACCACCTCGTTCTTCAATAGCTGGATGATCACAACAATCATTTGTAGTAGGTGAATTCCCTTCATTAGGGTTTTTATTTTTGATGAGCTCTCGGTAGCTATTGTTCATGATATTTCACTTTGATTATAAATTCACAAATAATGAATTAAAGAGGATAAAATTGGCATTTTAAATTAAAAATAGTCATTATTATTTCTTTAATAACTGCTGTAAAGAATTAATTGATTAATCAGCTATTTAAATGTTTTCATGAAAATTTGAAAATTTAAAATTTTTTTACACTTTTATCCCACTCTTTTCCCTTTAATATGATAAATTGTTCACAATTTTGTGATATTTGGAAAAAAATATTAGTTATTCTTCAAATTCATATTTAATATCTTAGAGGTGAAAAATGACTTGGAATTTTATGAAGTAGTGAAAAAGCGTAGGAGTTATCGAATGTTTAAAAAGGATATACCCGAGAAGGATAAAATAGAAAGAATTTTGGATGCTGCTCGGTTAGCTCCTACTTGGGCAAATATGCAAGGAATGCATTATATAGTTGTGAAAGATCCTGAAAAAGTTAAATCAGTTTGGAATGCGGTTGGACAGAGGCAAAAATTCGCAGAAGCTCCGATATTTATTGTTGGCGCGATTAAAGAAAAAGGATCAGGAACAAATGGAAATGGAGAAAAATATTATCCTGTAGATTTTGGTATATGTTTTGAACATCTTTTATTAGCCGCTACTGCGGAAGGATTAGGGACTTGTTGGATAGGTTGGTTTAATGAAGAAAAAATAAAAGAAGTATTAGAGATTCCTAAAGCTTACCGTGTATTAGGTCTTACACCATTAGGTTATCCATTAAAACAAAAAGAATCAGTACAAGAACGTAATTCTCTTGAACAAATTGTTCATTATGATCGTTTTTAATACATAATTCTATTTTTTCTATTTTTGGTTTAAGACGAAAATCTAAAATAATTGCAAATAATAATATATTTATGAAAATCATTCGAATTGATGTTAATAATAAATCAATCACTCATGATTTAATCACAAAGGATTCAAAATACTATTTACTAGGTGCTCGCGGTTTAACTTCTCAAATTGTTTTTGATGAAGTAGATCCACTAAGCGATCCTTTAGGTCCAAAAAATAAACTTATTATAGCTAATGGTATCCTAGCAGGAAGTCCTTTTGCAAATTCAGGGAGAACTTCAGTTGGAGCTAAAAGTCCATTAACAAATGGAATCAAAGAGGCAAATGTGGGAGGTAGAGCTGCAATGATGCTAGCAAGGCATGGGATTAGGGCACTCATTTTTGAAAATACTTCAGACGACCTATATATCTTACTCATCAATGATAAAGAAACTAAATTAATTGAAGCAAATGAGTACAAAGGTCTTGGTAATTATGAACTTCATTCAAAATTATATGAGCGATATGATAAGACCATAGGAATTTATTCAATAGGACCTGCTGGGGAACACTTGATGAAATCTGCTACTGTTGCCGCAAACGATCTTGAAGGATATCCTAGCAGACATGCAGCTAGAGGTGGATTAGGTGCTGTTATGGGGTCAAAGGGTATAAAGGCAATTGTGATTATTCCCCCTAAAGAATCAAAAGCGCCAATGCACGATCTTAAAAGATTTAGAGAAACTTCTACACCTTTCGCTAAGAACCTAGTTAAAACTAAAGATACTTTCTCTACGTTTGGAACATCGATGGGGATGAAAGCGATGAGTAATTTTGGTGGTATTCCTACCAAAAATTTTTTAATGGGATCATTTAATGATATTGATAAAATTTCAGGAGAAAGACTTCATGAACTTGTGGTAAAAAGAGGAGGAAAAAAGCGTTTAGCTTGTTCTCCAACTTGTGTGATTAAATGTTCAAATTTAATTGTTGATGAAAAAGGAAATCATATTACATCCAGTTTAGAATATGAAACAATGTGCTTAAACGGAACTAATTTAATGATTAACGATCTTGACAGTTTAGCATACATAGATCATTTTTGCGATGATACGGGGATAGATACAATTGAGTATGGGGGGACTTGTGGTGTAGCAATGGAATGTGGTAAAATAAATTGGGGAGATGCTCAAAAAGTCATAAAAATTTTGGATAAAGAGATAAGAATTAATACCGAAACAGGTAAATTATATGGAAATGGTGTAAAACATATAGGTGATCAACTCCAAGCCAAAAGAATTCCTGAAATTAAGGGTCAAGGTTTATCTGCCTATGATCCAAGAGTTATGAAAGCTATGGGTGTAACTTATGCTACAACTCCGATGGGTGCTGATCATACAAGTGGTGCTGCAATTGTTGGGAGAATTCCAAGACAAGGTATCGATTACGGGGAATATACTGACATTGAACATAAATTAGATTTATCATTCGAACTACAAGTTTATACAACCGTTATGGATGCAATGGGCATATGTTATTTTGTTGGACCTAATTATGAAAATATGGCCATACTTGCTGATGTTATTAATGCCATGTATGATTTACAATTAACAAGGAAGGATATCATTAATATCGGGATAAATATTTTAAAAACTGAAATTGGATTTAATAAAAATGCAGGTATTACTCAAGACAATAATGATGTGCCAGAATTCTTTAAAACTGAAGCTTCACAACCAATGAATTTAAAATTTTCATTTACCAAAGATGATCTAAAAAACTTCTGGGATAGGTTAAATGACTATGTTTTTTAATATTTCTAATTAGAGATATTTCAAATATCCCTTTCTTTTCATTATATATTCTATTATTAAAATCAGCGCTATATTAATCAGAACTACTTGTACAAATATAAATCTCATTATGAGATAATTCTCAAGCAATAATATATTGAATTGCAAAGCTAAATTTATCAAATAATATGCGATACATAGAAAACAAAAAAGTTTTTTTTTTATTTTATTTATTGAAAGAGCATATTTCCAACTTAAAAATCCAATTAAATTATTCAAAATGAAGAGAGAATAAATATTTAGCTCGCCAACATTGGTTATCATTACATAAAGTTCAGCTGAAGCAATCCCTAAGATATAAACAGATATAAAAATTCGTGAATGATTTCTAAAATAATCCACTTCAAGGCTTAATCCAATAATTAGGAGGAAAAGAATGGCAGTTAAGGTTAAGAGAATTATATAAAATATTGGATCATGGACGATTATTAAATCTAATAGGAAAACAATTAAAAGAGCAATTAATAAGATTAAAGAACTAGTAAATCGTGCTAGCATTAATCCTTTAGCTTTAATCATAAATGAAAACCAAGTTCAAAAAAAATCAAATAAATTATAATTATATATAATGAAAGAAACACATTTTTAACTAAATGTAATATGAGTGTTAGTTATGCAAAATGACTTGATATTAGGAAAGCTAGAAGAGATAATTGAACCCAGTTTTGTATCTAATAGAATGGAAGATCTGTATATCTATTCCCAAGATCCTGGAGCATCTCTCCCCCGCAAAGTTGATTATGTAGTCATGCCTGAAACAGTAGAACAAGTTCAAGAAGTAGTTAAATTAGCAAATAAAGAAAAAATCCCTATTATTCCGATGGGTGGAGGATTAACGCTGAGTGGACTAGTAATCCCTTTGAAAGGAGGAATTGTCATGGATATGAAACGCATGAATAAAATAATTGATATCAATTCACAAAACCGTTATGCTCTTATTGAAGCGGGGGTTACCTCTGGACAGTTATTAGCCTATTTAAATAAAAATCACCCTGATTTACAACCTCCGATTCCTGATGCTCCCCCCTCAGTTACAATAGCCGGAAATGCATTAATCCATGGTTCTGGGTATCTCTCTCAAAAATATGGAGATCATGGTGCCATGATAAATGGATTAGAAGTTATACTTCCTGATGGTGAAGTCTATAAATTTGGA
The DNA here is from genome assembly GCA_019894955.1 of Promethearchaeota archaeon. Classification (GTDB taxonomy): domain Archaea; phylum Asgardarchaeota; class Lokiarchaeia; order Sigyniarchaeales; family SOKP01; genus SOKP01. The sequence goes on from JAGXNQ010000003.1 coordinate 10,135, forward strand.
TCTTGTGCTATTTCTGATTATTGGTTTACAAGAGGTCCTATTCCTGATTTAATAGGATTATTCATTAGTTCCTTTGGTACGATGGGAATTGTTACAAAACTCTCTATTAAATTGTTTCCAAAACCTAAAATGAGAGATATTGTTTTCGGGTTATGCAAAGATCCAAATAATCTACCCGAATTAATAACAAAAATCACCCATAGAGAAGTAGCTGAAGATATATTGCTTGGTATTCAAGACAAACCAGACTGGATGAAAGGTTATACTTTTATAATCGTATATATCACGGGTGAATCTGAAGAAGAACTAAATAATAAAACTAAAATTCTTAAGGCATTGTATCGAAAAGCAAATTCAAGATACATGAAAGTTCCAAAACATATTGAAGATGTTTTTCTTGAAAAACCTCAATTTGCAGCTAAAGCGGCAGATTTTAGAAAAGGCGGCGGATTTGAATATGTTGGAGCTTTTATACCCCTTCAATTAATTCCAAAATTGATTCAAATTGGTACAGATATTTCATTGAAACACGGAATTGTTCCTACTCTGGGGGCTAGACTTATAGGACAAGGACATTCTGCGATGTTTTTTATTTCTTATTCTTTCAATCGAGCAGATCCTAAAGACATGGAAAATGCAAGAGATGCTTTACATGAGACGAATAAAGCAGTTCTTGAAGTTGGTGGCATTCCATGGAAAGCAGAGATTGAAGGACAACAATTAATATTGGAAAAGATGGATCCTAATTATAAAAAATTATTAAAAGCCATTAAAAATTTAATCGATCCAAATGGAATCATGAATCCAGGTAATTGGGAGGTGAAATAATCATTTCCGCAAATTTAGAAAAAGATTGGAAAGATATTGTTCATAGATGCTTTAGATGTGGTTATTGTAAATTTACCGCAGACTATTCTGATTTTAACTGTCCCAGTTATAAAAAATATAGATTCGAAACATTCAGTACAGGGGGGAGAATGTGGACAATTTATGGTTTAATTAGTGGAGAAATTCCTTGGAATGATCAAGTAGCTAATGTAATATATGCATGCTCAACCTGTGGTAATTGCATGGAGCACTGTAAGTTTGATAAATTTAAAGATTTCCTTGTAGATTTTATAGAGGCAGCACGTGAAGAAGCTTATAATCAAGGATATTGTCCAAATAAACAAAAAGCTTTGCTTGAACGTATTGAGAATCTTGAAATGTATAATCCTTATGGAGAAAAAAATTCAGAAAACGATGCTTTAAAAAAGGAATATGATTTACCTGATGAAGCAGAATGGGTTTATTTCATTGGATGTACATCGAATTATAGACAAAAAGAATTACGAGATGCAACCTTAAGATTTCTCAAAAAAGCGAACATAAATTTTACACTTATTGATGAGCATTGTTGTTGCAGCCCTATTTTGAGAACTGGGCAAACTAAGAATGTCAAGGAATTTGTTAACTATAATTTGATGAAAATTAGAGAGACTGGCGCTTCAAAAGTGATTACATCTTGTGCTGGATGTTATAGAACTATGAAATCTGATTGGACTAAATATGATAACTCAACTGATATTGAAATTTTACATACAATTGAACTTATTGATGGTCTTATAAAAGAAGGAAAATTAAATTTTAAATCAGAATTAAATCAAAAGGTTACGTATCATGATCCCTGTCATCTTGGACGACATATGAAAATATATGAAGTTCCACGAAATATTTTAAAAAATATACCTGGGATTGATTTAGTTGAAATGGAAAGAAATCGTGGAAATTCATGGTGTTGTGGGGCCGGAGGTGGTGTGAAAATCGGTTATCCAGAATGGAGTTTAGAAATCTCTAAAGAACGACTTGAAGAAGCTAAAAATACTAATGCATCACTAATCGCTTCAGCGTGTCCCTTCTGTCGTACGAACCTAAATGACGCTAATCGAGAGTTTGAAATGAATTTTGAAATTTTGGACATAATCGAAATTATCGACAATTTAGACTATGAAATAAACTAGTTTTTATTAAATCAAATTGTAGTCTTGACGTGCTTTTTTATTGTATTTTTTCATATTTTGGAATATGATATTTCGAATTCAAATTCAAAGTAATTAACTTTTTTTCTCTTCTTAATTTTTTACTTATAAAATACTGTATCAATAATTAGGTGGTTTAATGCGACTTGGAGCCCATATGAAGGTAGATGGTGGAAAATTCAAAGCTTTAGAACGAGGAAAGCAAATTAATTGTGAAGCTATTCAATTATTTATCAGAAATGTACGTTCTTGGAATTCCGGACCAATAACTCAAAAAGAAATTGATAAATTTATAGAAATAAGAAATGAAGTCAAAATTTGGCCAATTTTATCTCACGACAGCTATTTGATTAATTTAGCGAGTATAGATCCTGAAAAACTTGAAAAGTCCTATAATGCATTGTTAGATGATTTACAAAAATCCTCCATGTTAGGAATTGAATATGAAAATATTCACCCAGGAGTCATACCTAAACGAGATAAAGATAACGTTATCAAGGAAGAAGCCCTAACACAAATTGCGAATCAATTAAACAAATTGATGATTGCTACAGAAAAATCAAATACCATTGTTTTATTAGAAACAACAGCCGGTCAAGGAGAAGGTTTGGGTCATAAATTCCATCATCTGAAATCTATTATTGATAAAATTGAAAATAAAAAAAGAATTGGTGTTTGTTTTGATACAGCACACTCTTTTGCAGCAGGATATGATTTTAGGACAAAAAAGACGTATAATGAGATGTGGGATAACTTCGATGATATTATTGGATTAAAATATCTTTTTGCATTTCACTTGAATGATTCACTTAATGATTTAGGTTCTAGAACTGATCGTCATGCACATATAGGGCAAGGAAAAATTGGTAAAGAAGCATTCGGTTTCTTAGTTAATGATGAACGCTTTAAAGATCATCCCGGAATTTTGGAGACTCCAAAAGAGGATGATATGAAAGAAGACGTCATGAATTTGTCTACTCTTAGATTATTGATAAAAAAAAAAGATAATTAAAATCCCTAAATGCGATTTAAGGTTAATCTATAACTTCAAACCAGATGGGAGTTTTATCATTAGCTCTTCCATTATAATTAACTGTGATTTCTTCTCCTTCTTGAATATCTTTAATAGCAGAAAATTCCATTGTATTATTATTGTAGTCAAATAAATATTTTGCATTCGGTTTGAAAGAATGATTAATGAATTGAGATATACTAAGGGTTATAGCATTTTTAAATCCTGGTTTTTTAGAATCTCCCCATATGTAACAATAATCATACAAAACTGTCTTCCTTATTTTATTATAATCATTATCTGGAATTAAAATTACATTTGCTACATCAATAACAGTCTTCTTTTTTATGATTTTCTTTGCAAATGCTCCTTTTCCCTTTTTTTCTGAGATATACTTTACATCAATATATTCATTCATATTATTCACATATCGCATTTATTCAATTGAAGCATGATGATTATCAATGATTTCTTCTGATACACTTAATTCTTCCATCAAAATTCCCCCAATGGAATCCAATATTGCTAAAGTAGAGATATCAAATAAGGATGTGTAAGGAGCAAGGGTTTTTTCATAGATAGCTTTTTCTTTACTTTTTCCTTCAATTTTAATGACTAAATCACTAATTTTTGCAATACTACTTATCTGATTTCCAGTAAATAATATAATTTTTCCTCCAATTTCTTTTGCTTTATTAGCTATTGCTCTTGGTGATGTTGTTTCTCCACTTCCACTAATCAAAATGAGCAAATCTCTTTCAGTATACCGATGAGTCACAGCATCCGATATAAAACAAGATTTTATTCCGAGATGCATCAAACGTTGGGCAAAGCATCGTCCTATAAAGCCGGATCGTCCTGCACCATAAATAAAAATCATCGCATTATTGTTATATATCTGAAGAATTTCTTTAATAATCTGTATAACAATATTTGAATTAAGAGATTTTGAATTAAGATTGATCTTTCCTTCAATTTCAGATAATGTATTTTTAAATCTTTCAACAATTTGTTCTTTCTTCAATATTTTCACATTCCTTTCTCTAGTTAAAAATTCTATTCAGGATGAACACACTTTCTCCATTGGTCTACAGTCTCTTTGGGACCTAATCCGATTATTAAATCACCTTCTTCGAAGACAAAATCTGATTTAAAACTGTATATCCATTTTTCGTGACGTTTTAAAGCTATAATATGAAATCCTCGCTTATATTTTTGATTTTGAAGTTCTTTATAAGTTTTATTTTTAAAAAATGAATCTTCGGACATGGTTTCCCTTACAACTATTTCTGATGTTTCTTTAATGGCTTTTTGGAAAATTGGATGTGATTCAAATCCTTTTAAAATATTCTCAGCAATGTGTGCTGCTGCATCAGCAATTAATTCGCAAGAAAATACTATCCGCATTATACCCGTTAAGGTACGGGGAGTTTCAACCAAATGTGCAAAATCTAAGAGGTCTTTTTCAAAAATGATATTAAGCCCATCCATTAAAGCCTCCATTTCAAGGACGTCATCAGCTACTTCATAACTATTAAAAAATAGGGCTGCTAGAGCTAATTCAATCATGGTTTCAGATATATCAGTTATTAAGATATAATCTCTTTTAAGTGCTTGAATTTCATTATAAATTTCGGGGTTACTAAGATCGAATTCAGATTCTTCTTGATTCTTATCAAAATTAAAGGTTATTTCTCCTAAATCACCCGCTAAACTCTTTAATGCTTTTATAGGCTCCAATTCACCTTTTATTATTAAAAAATCTCCCTTTTGTATCATTTCGTTCTTTTGGAATAACCAATTATCACCCCTTTTTATTGCAATAAGATCTACACCATGTTTAGATCTAAAATGAATATCTTGACGTGTGAATCCAATAAATTCACAATTTTCATTCACAGAAACCTTTACGATGGGTTCAGGTACTTCTTCCCAAAAGAGCTGAGTAAAATCAGAGATATCGCTATTGATATATACCACTCGAGCAATATCAGCTAAAGCATCAGAGATTTTATCTATTGAATATCCCATAACTATTAATGGCTCTAAGGATTTTGCTTCTTTAAATCCACCTGCTTGAGTTTGAATGATCTGTAAATTTAAAAGAAAAGTAAGCTCATGTATTCTTTTTTCAATTTTAGAGGTTTCATTCGCAATTTCTTTGATTCCGAATTTAATAGCAGTATAGGCTAAATCTATCATTGTATCAATGTTTTCTTTCATTTCTCTGAGAATATTTTTTATCGAAAGTGGTTTGTATTGAAATTTTTTTCTTTTACTCTGAATTTTGTTTTTCTGCATTTTGATCACCTAACTTAATACAATTTAAGTAAATAAATAAATGAAAAATATAAGTATAAGAGGAGTTAAAAAATCTAATAAAGATGTTGTTAATGGGATTAAAAAATTATTTGGATCCTTCCCTCTCCTGAATAAAAATATGGAACTTGTAAATAAGAGTATGAAAATCATAACGAAAAGGATTAACAATGTTAACATGATGACTGTTATTATTAATAATGGATTTATAATTTGAATACCAGTAGCAATTCCTACAGCATATCCAATAATAATTAAAGCAATAAGGCTTAATAATATAGTTATCAGTAAACCGTAAAAGTCATTTCTCAAGACATTAGATTTCTGAATTTTTGGAGGTAGATTACCTAAATACAAATGAGAAGATAATCGAGAGGTTAGAACTGTTGATATATCTCCAATTAAAGAATTTAATGATGGAAGAATTAATAAAATTATAGGAAAACTATATAGAATCTGTTGGTTAATTGAAAGGAAGGTTCCTGATATTAAACCCATAATCGAGGATATTATTACTATGACAACTGATTCCTTGATTATTTTCTTGAAGTAATCCATTTAAGGAACCCCCAACATTATGATTGTCAGATAGAAGCATAAAACAGTGAAGAAATCATCTATAGCGGTCATTATCGGATTTACAACATTGTTCGGATCAAGACCTCTTCTAAAAACTATTATATTTAGTACTGTGGAAAATGGTATTGATATTGAAAGTGTCAATAAAATGGAGATAATTGGAATTAATATTAATATTCCGTTAGTAATAATAAATACTCTTACTAAAAAATAATTTAATAGGATCCCGAAGAGACCAATTAGAAAAGCTATTAGGATCGAAAGTGTATAAGTAGCTAAAATATTCTCCAATAAAGATTTTTTGTTAAATTCTCCAATTATAATATCCCTTGATGTACGAGCAATATATGGACCACTTATATTACCTCTTATCGATAGCAATGCTGGAACCAATAGAATTAAGATAAGAAAACTTTCGAACGGCACGATTAAGATAGTTAATATTATACCAGCGAGAATATCTCCAATAATTGAGATGATTTCTGACGGAAAGACTTCTTTAACAATTTTCCATTTTGTATCTTGCCAATCCATATGTCATCCTCATCATTTTTTGAAGATTCGGAATTACTATTCTCAGACATCCTTATAATTTTTAATAATCATTAAAACTATATAAATTTTTTTTATCCAACATTATTATATTATATATTTCTATTTATCTTTAATTAGATTTCCCAAATACTCAATTGAATGTAATTATTTTAAAATCTCTTACATTAAATTAGGTATACCTAAAAGTTATATAAAAAAAATGAAGTATTTAAAATCTATATTTCTTTTGTTTTACTACTACAAGAGCAAATACATGATAAAAATAGAAAACAAATAAAAAATAAATAAAAAGATTTTAAAATAACTTTAATGCTAGAATTTAGAACCACATTCAGCACAAAAATTACCTTGTTGAGAAACACGCGATCCACACATGGGGCAGAAATTGGTGGATTCTGCCTGTTTTAAGATTATGGTAGAAGTTGATGCAACGTTTGGAGTATTATTCATCATTATTATTTCAGATTCCTGAGGTATTTCTCTCATCATATCTGCCATTCTAGCTACTTGAAAGTAACCAACAATTTGCAGTATAAAACCGACGAATACTGTAATACCAACAAAAAATAAAGCGTATAATAATGCTCCAGTAGCAAGATTATCAGTACCTTTAATTACATCTCTGAATAAGATTCTTGAAAACTTATTTTGATTTTCCTCAAAAAAGATTTTCAATTCCTTCCAAGCTTTCATTTCTATTACAAAAGCAGAAATGACTAAAATGAGAGCTAAGGCTAGTAAAAATGCACCAATAATAATTGTAATAACGATATTTTCTATGGGTATAAAGAAACCGATAGCTAGGAAAATTCCGCCTGGTATTACACTGAAAATTGCAATAAATAGTCTAGTTATTGAAGATATCATTTTTGAACGATATTTCTCCAGTAGATCACTATTAAGTGTTAGATTAATATATTTAATGTTATTTAAAGCTGCAAATTTGAAGACAAGAACCAAGATCATTGCTATAACTCCTATACCCGGTATCATGGAAACAAGGAGAAAAATCGCTACCAATTGCATGTTCTTTCCAAAATCTCTAAATGCCTCTAAAATAGAATTATTCCACATTTTTTTTAATTACCATTCAAATTAATTTATTGTTAATTATCTAAGAGAAAGTAGATATATTATGATAATGGAGTCCAATTTTTGTAGAAGAAATAACTCTTTATTTTCTATAAACTAAAAGGGTGAATAAAAAAGAAAGTAAAAAAAAGATAAAATTACGAGCTAATGAGTTGGAATAGTATCGAGGCGTGAGGTATAAAGAATTGGTCGCCTTTCTTAATAACCACAGTGTGGAAATATTCAGCGAGTCCAAGAAATCCTCTAATAACCGACTCATCTTCTTCAAATTTGAAGATTAGCTTAGCAATAGCAGCATTTGTATTAAAATTGACTTTATCATATACACGTTCGTCAATCAGGGGGATCTTGAGCTCATTTACGATTTCATAAACACGTTTTTCACAGGACTAACTAAGTGTTAGTAGACCTATTATGAAGAGCTCTCTCTTTGGCATATTTTCTTAATCACCTAATAATAATGTTCTTTTAAAATTTAAGTATCTAAATATAATAATAATAATATATTGCTGTCTTTTATAATTGTTGTCTTTTATGATGACAACCTACTTTAAGGTTCAAAATGCGATAGAATCGATCTTTCATTAAAAAGATAGATGATCGGAATTGCTCTTGTACTGTGATTAAAGGATTAAAACATGCAAAAAATATAATCTTATAAATGAAAATTTATATAATACCATTAAGATTATAATTTATATAATAAACTACTTATAAGTACTTAAAACCTTAGAGGATTGAATCTTGGTTCCTAAAGAACAAAAAAAGGTAGAACGCGTCATCAATTTCATGAAAAAGGGATTACAATCATTATCGGATGATCTTGAAGACACTGTAAAGGGGTTAAATGATTTCATTCAATCATTGAATAAAGCTTTAAAAGATTTAAAGGAAGTTGAAGTTGCACCACAGGCTCACACAGTTAGCACTTCCTCTAAAAAGGTAATTGGAACAGCACCGGTTCAGGCAAAAACCGCAGCTGCAAGCACACTATTTAATTTATTAAGCGGTGGTGCATCACCAGTTCCTTCCGCTCCTACTACAGCTCCGAGTTTGCCTGCGGTCCCTACTGTGGCAGCGGCTGGTCCGCCTAAAGCAGGTGGACCTCCAAAAAGACCACTGGGTGGAAGTGGTCCGCCTAAAGCTCCCGCGGTGTCAGCTGGACCCCCTAAAGCTCCTGTTGCAAAATCTGGACCTCCAGCACGATCTAATTTACCTCCTGCTCCAAAATTACCTCCAACCCCTGGAAGTGGTCCGCCAGTAGCTCCTGGTGGAACAACAGTTCAAACACCTTCATTTGCGAAAAGACCTGGTCCACCCGCCGCTCCTGCAGCTGCACCCTCTGGACCTCCTGGTAGAGCTAATACTCCAGCAGCCCCTCAAGCAGGCGGCGGATTAAGTTCCCTTCGAGACGAGATGTTGGAAGAGTTAAATAGATTAAAGAAGATCATGCGTGGAGAATAAATTCTCAGATTTCTTTTTAAGTTGATTTTTCTATTTTTATATTTCTGTTAAATATAAATCTTTATTATCTTAGATTAAAATTATTATTTCATGAACGATCATCAACACTTAATTAGTGATATTGATGTTCCTATTGTGATTCCAAAAAGAATAATGGTTTTCGCTGGGCACCCAGATGACGAAATAATTTCTTGTGGAGGAACACTTCTTAAATATCAAGAATTAGGATCAAAAATAATAGTTGTAGTTTCTACTAGTGGTTTAGGAGGGTATGCAAAAGAATCACAGAAAAGTGAGATTATGAAACAGCGACATGAAGAATTAATTCAAGTAAAGAAAGCATTAAAGTGTGAAATTATAGAACTAAATTTCGAAAATATGGAGATTACACGGCAAAAAATATCCACACTTACAAATTTGATCAGGGATCATCAACCTCAAGTTATTTTAATACCCCATTTTTCAGATTTTCATAGAGTTCATAGAAATCTTTCATTAATTACGCGTGAAGCCATATATCATTGCTCTTCTGGAAAAGCATATGGAGGTCATGAAAAAAAATGGATGCCCTTTGGAGTTTATTACTATGAATCGCCATCATGTAAGTTTCAATATGTTGATGGATCTGTATTCATAATTGTGAACATAGAAAATTATTGGGATCGTAAAAAAACCATTTTTAATGAAGTTTATGCTTCACAAAAAGAGGTATTAGGACGTATACTTGATTGGGCAAAGGATACAGCAATTTTACGTGGAAATGAAATAAATTCCTCGTTTGGTGAGGCCTATATACCTGAAACGACATATACACCTTTAAAATTACTTTTAGTATAAAAATAAATATGGGATAAGATTGATTATTATATACAACTTGGCTTATACTACAGAAAAATAATGGGAAATCTAACAGTAGTTTTAGATATTGGTCAATTTTCATCAAAGGTCGGTTTTGCTGGAGAAGATTTTCCGTCCCAAGTATTTTTTACAATAGTTGGTAAGCCAAAATATCAACAAATTGATTTTGATTATGGTAAATCTAAAGATGAGTTTTACGTTGGTGATGAGATCCAATCCTTGGGATTATACAAGATTAAATACCCAATTGAAAAGGGTATAATTCAAGATTGGGTTTCTTTTGAAAAAATCATGGACTATATTTTTTATAACCTCCGCGTAGATCCAAGTTTAGTAAACGTTTTATTTGCGGTACATCCCTTGTTTCCCCGTAAAGATTTAATCAGATTGTTCCAATTATTTTTAGAACAGTATCAGTGTAATGCATTTTATCCCGTTCTTGATTCCATGTTAACACTCTATGCTGGGGGATTTCAAACTGGTTTAGTTATAGAAATCGGAGATAGCATAACTCGAATTGTACCTATTTATGAAGGATATAAGCTTGATCATGCAATTCGTATTTTGGACATTGGAGGTAGGACACTAACGAGATACATGGAAAAAATTCTGGGAGAAATCGGTTTTTCAGCAGATTCCTCAATTAGAAGAGAATTGGTCAGAGCTCTTAAAGAAAAAGCTTGTTTTGTATCTTTAGATTATAAAGAAGATCTTAAGAGGATTGAACAATATGAAAAGTCTTATTCTTTACCAGATGGTTCAACAATAAGATTAGATAAAGAAAGATTTCAAGTTCCTGAACTTTTATTTGATCCTTCAATCGAATTAGAAGAAGATCCATTACCTCAAGCAATTTTAGATGTAATTGAGAATTGCGATTTAGATATCAGACCAGAGTTATTAAATAATATTTTTCTATCAGGAGGATCTTCGATGTTTCCTAACATTAAATCGAGAATTTATCAAGAATTAGAACTAGAACTGGCTAGAAGGAAGAAAAAAAATCAATCAATAAAAATAATAGCCCCTAGTGAACGTACATTCTCTGTATGGGTAGGAGGATCAATTCTAGCACTGATTCCAGAATTTTCGAAAAATTGGATTACTCGAACTCAATATTTTAATGAAGGTATTCCTGACAATCTTTTATGAAGATATTTTAAAATACTATTATATGCATATTACAAGCGTATTACATTTCATTAAAAATATTATTCCGATATTATATCTTAACAATAATTATCTTTAGTCTAAAATCATGGAAAATTTAAACGAACGTTTTGAACAATCTAAATTATTGAAAAAATACTATAAGCCGGATTTCTCCCAATTATTTAATAAAATTAAAGATATCAAAGCCCCAGTGAAAAGAGAAATATTAATGGGGCTTCTAGACGGAAATTGGCATTCAGAATTAGATTTGATCAGATTAGCTAAAAAAAAACAGCAGTATATGGGAGCTGTCACCCTCGGAACGATGGTTATTTCGTTAAATAACTCATTAAAAAATGATTATGTTGACCGAAAAATAATTGATGATAAAATGTATTATAAAATATCTGATAATTATGTAGGACTAACGAGAGCAGCATATAACAAGTTTAAATATAATGTGGATTAAATTATTTATTCTTCTTTTTTTAAGGAACTTTTAGCCATAAAGTTAAGTATTAAAATTAAAGCCAAAAGATAATACCCACCACCAATATTGATAAATATTGCCATTAGATTAGTAAGATTAGTTATTATAAGCTGTATGGCATAGATTATCATCAGAATAGATATTAGTGAAATATTGATATTATATAATTTCAAAGAATTATTTTTAGTTGATTTTTTTGGTGAAGCAAATATAGAACTTAAACTAATAAATACTAAAATTAACCAGAAAGCCAAGGTTATCAAATTTTCTGGAAAAGATAATGAAACTATACTATAACTTTCCCCATTGCCTAAAACGATACCCCATAAATAAAATTCTGTTGTATTAAATTTATAAATGTTTAATGAGAATATTAAATTTTGATATATAGGTATTTTTGCGATTAAAGCTAACATAAATCCTAAAATACCTCCTATTATTCCAGACTTTCTTGCCATTTTTTATATTTACCTCAATTTATTGGATGTTTAATACGAGAAATAATCCTAGTGAGCCACTAGAGCCAAAAATAATTCCTAAAGGAATAAATTGAAAAAATAATAAGATTAAAGTAAGTATACCTGATAAAAATGCAAATTTGTTCATATTTCATCAATACTGTATTATCTGTTTAGATTAAATATTGGTATAATAATTTTAATGTTATCTTTTTAGGCATTTATTATCAGAAATTTTATATAATTCACAACTTGAACAAAATCCTTTTCCATTTCTTTCTGATAATCCTTCATTCCAACATGCTGGACAGAAATAATAGTTATATGGCTTATTATTTTTCCTTAAATACACTTTAAATATATTAAAATTACAAATTGAGCAGGTAGAATTTAATAAAGTTAATCTCCCCTTTTTAGGAAGTGATAAATACTTCTTACAATTATCATCTGAACAAACCAAAAATCTCTTTTGCTTCAAGTTAATAAACTTCATCGGGACACTGCTGCAAGAAGGACAAAATGATGATGTTTGTTTAATGGTATTTTCTGTAGTAGATTTTAGATTATAGTTTTTAACTTTATAATTCTCAAGTACTTTAACAATATTTGTTTCATTTTCAACAAATTTATCAAATAGTTCTAAGAATTCCATTTTTACTTCAGAGATGATTTCTTCCATACTTCTCACACCATCTTGGATTTCTTCCAATTTAATTTCTACATTTTTTGTAAATTCCGGTTTAAGGAATGGAAGCCAGATTTTAATTAAAATTTCAATTAGGAATGTTCCTAATTCAGTTATTTCATATTTACCTCTTATTCTGCTTATCAATTTACGAGTATTTAAGATTTTGATGATCTGAGGTCTTGTTGATTTTGTTCCTAGATGATTCTTTTCCATTAATTTAAGTAATGAAGGATCAGAATAATGGGGAGGAGGTTTAGTTTTTTTTTCATTAAAAGTAATCTCTTTAATAGAAATTTTGTTACCTGTTATTTTTATCTCATTATCATAATGTGGTTTTAAGAATGGTGCAATTTCAAAAAATCCTTCATTCACTAACGATACAATTTTAGAATGAAAAGGTTCATCTTTAATTTCTAATTTTAAATCTTGTCGAGATTCTGTTGCATTTTCTCCAAATAATGCTAGGTAATGTCTTGTTAATATATCGTAGACCTTCCTTTGCAGGTCATTTTCAAACTTTGAAGAGAAAAGTTCTACACTCTCAAGAGGTGTAATCGGAGGATGATCTCCTTCATCTTTCTTTCCCACCGTTGGTTTAAATCTTTTAGCATTAAACAATTTAGATGTATAATTACCATATTGAGAATGAGGAATAATTTTATTCAAAATTTTTAGATGATCAAAATTATTCTTATAAGTATCACTATCAGTTCTAGGGTACGATATGAGCTTATTTAAATAAAGTGAACTCATTGTGTTTAAGGCAATATTAGCTGGGATTTTCAAGTTTTTAGTAAGCAATATTAAAGCTTTTGATGTATTCAGAGGAGATGGAGGTGTTTTTACATCGACTTTCTTCTTTTGATCAATAATAAAGGCAATTTTTTCGTTTTTAATTTTTTGATAAATTCCGAGAGCTTTTTTCTCCAATTCTTTAATGAAGGGATTAGATGAATGAAATGCTTTAAATGTTCCATCATCATGGTTTAAAACTGATTCAATAGTAAAATATGGTTCAGGGACAAAATTTTTAATTTCTTTCTCACGTAAATATATTAAATATAATGAACTGGTTTGAACACGACCAATCGAAGTAAATTTTACTCCGAATTTGGTTAATAATGATTTTAGCGTGATCGATACTTTTCTTGTTGCAGAAAATCCTATAACAGCATCTATTATAGCTCGAGCTTCTCCTCTCTCAGCCCAACTATATTTAGGTGGAATAAGATGATTAAATTTGTTAATAATTTCGGTTTCCTGAAGTGAACTCAGCCACATTTGAGATACTTTAATGTGGGGTTTAACACGTTTTATAAATGGAAGTCCATCTAATAATCCAATATTACATCCTTCAATATCTGCATCTGTACCAATAATACAATGATCAGATATTTTTGCATATTCTTTCAAGGCACTTATGTGAGCACTGGTATATCTTATAGGATATTTTTTAATCGCTTTAGGGTTAGTTATTATATCTCTTGGATCTGAACCGGTCCAACTCTTAAATTCTTCGGTATTTTTGTACTCTAATATATGACCTCTTAGGGGTATAACATACAGATTTCTAGAAGGTACCTGATAAATTTTTAAATATTTACCTTTGTCAATAATTTTAACAGACCCAAGTGCTTCTGCAATGGCTTGGGCTGCTTTATTTTTTTCAGAGATAATTATTGTTGACATTTATTCGGATTTTCTACAATCTAATAAGAATAATTTCTTTTATTTAGAATATAAATAAAAACTCAGCTTAAAATTTCTATTTATTAAGTATTAATAAAGAAACAAAAAGTTAATTTAGATTGGAATTATGAAAATGAATTCACAACCTTTATCTAATCCTTGAGATATTACCCAAATTTTTCCTCTATGAGCTTCTATTATCCCTTTTGCAATATATAGCCCTAATCCACTCCCTTTCTCGAATGTTGAAAACGTTTCAGCATCTTGGTCCATTGTAACAAATTTTCCGAATAATTTGCTAATTTCAGTTTCTGTCAATCCTTTTCCATAATCCTTGATTTTAAATAGTATTTCAGCATCTTGTTGACTTGCTGAGATTTCAATTTTGTCATTTTCCTTCGAAAATTTGATAGCATTTGATAATATGTTTAAAAATACCTGAGATATTCGAAATCGATCAACATTTAATTCGAGGTTTATATCGACTTCATTAATTAATTCTAAATTTTTAATGACGATCTGAAAATGAAGCTCATTGATGATTTCAGATAAAAGTTGATAGATATTTTGAATTGTTTTATCTAATATCATTTTCTTAGCATCGATTTTCATTACATCTAAAAGTTTATTTATATAATCCTCTAATCTTCTAACATTGTTTAGTACACGTTCTAAATCATCCTTTATTTCAATTTTTAGATTTTCTTCTCGCAATAAAATTAAATCTACATATCCACCAACAGAAATTAATGGAGTTTTAAGTTCATGAGCTGCTATGCTAATGAAATCAGTTTTTAATTTGTCTAATTCCTTTAGTTCAAGATTTTGTTCTCTTAATTTTCTTTCTGACTCTTTTAATTTTTCTTCAGCGATTTTTTTTTCAGTCACATCTTGCACTATAATTTGGATTACATTTTCGGGGCCAATTTTTACTCTTGATAATTCAGAATGCACCCAAGCAGGAGTTCCATCTTTTTTATTTATCTCTGTAATATTTATTGTTATTGTTGGATCCTTTTTCTTGAATATTAAATCGTTAATGTGTTTTATAGCAGAAATGGTATCTTCGGGATATATATTTAAGAGGTTTAGATAATTCTGACCAATTAAATCCTTTTTAGTATAGCCAAACAATATGGATATTGTAGAATTTATATCTAAAATAATCCCATGATTATCAATTACAACAATTCCATAAGGTGAACTTTCATATAAATGTCGATATTTCTCTTCAGAGTCTCCTAATTCTTTTGTTCGCGATATCACGATTTGTTCTAACTCTCGGTTTAAATTTATTAATGCTTCTTCAGATTGTTTGCGTTTACTGATATTTCGACATATGACGATTCCTTTAAGGAAGCCATCAACATCTTTAAATAAATTTCCTTTAGCTTCAATCCAAATCCATCTTCCTTCCTTATGTTTAATTCTTAATTCCAGTGTTTCTTTGCCTGATGTAAAACCGGCAATTAAAGAATTATTAGACGATTCATAATCATCAGGATGAACTAAATCTAAGACTGATCTATTAATTAATTCTGTGCTGGTGTATCCTAATGTTTCGAAACAAGGTTGATCATTAATATATTCAATTTGAGCTTTTTTATTCACAATAACAATGAGATCATAGGCATTCTCTGATATGAGTCTGTATTTTTCTTCAGACTGCTTGAGATCTTGTTCCAACTTATATTTTTCAGTTACATCTTGACAAATACCAAAAAATCCAATAATATCATCTGACGAATCAGATAGTAAATTAACAGAAAATTCATTAATAAAATCTTGACCATTCTTCTTAATTGACCTATATATTAGATGCCGTTTGCCTTTTTTAGTTTTATACACGTCATTGAAATCAGAAAATAACTTTAATTTATCATTCGGATGACTGATTCTATTATAATTTTGTCCAATAATCTCTTCTTTAGAATATCCCAGTATTTTACAAAGAGCAGAATTCCAGAAGGTAAAATTCCCCTTTAAGTCCATCTCAAAATAGCCTTCAGAGATGTTTTCTAAAATACTACGATATCGTTTTTCAGATTCTTTAATTCGTTTCTCTGCTTCAAATCTTATACTAATATTATTATATGTCGAGAGAATCCCGATTACATTATTTTCTAGATCGTGTAAAGGAATTCGATTTACTTCATACCAAACTTTCTCTCCTTCATCAAATGACCAAAATTCAATGGATCTTTCACTTTGATTATATTTAATGACTCTTTCTTCACTTTCTTTAATATGTGTAAAATTACTTCTTGGCCATATCAGATCTAGATCTTCTTTACCAATAAGAGTATTATGATCTTCTAGTTTATTGATAATTGCATAATTGGTATTACAACCTAAATATTTTAAATTCATATCTTTCCAATATATAAGTTGAGGAATGTTATCAATTACGAGATCTAACATTTCTCTTGTCTTTTGAAAATCACTTTTGATATTTTTTGATTGTAATAGATTCCAATATCTAATTTCAGGTAAATTCTGTGTTACATCTTTAAGTCGATCATGACGATTAATCCATTTTTCTTCAGCTTCTTTAAATTTACTAATATCTCTACATGTTAACAAAATCATTTCTTCATTAGAGTTATTTAAGAATTTTTTACCCTTCAATTCATAATATTTGTAATCAGATTTGCATAGAATTCTTACCTGCTCAATTATAATATCCCCAAAAAACGCTTTTTTAAGAAATTTGGATGCTTTTTTTAAATCTTGATAATAAATAAAGTCAGTAAATTTTTTTGAGAGAGCCGAATATCCTAAATTCTTTGAATGATAATTTTCATTGATATATTCACATATATATTCTCTATTTAAGATGTATAACAATTCATCAATGTTTTCTGATAAAATACGGTCAATATTATAATTATTATTTGATTTAATTGCCAATTAATTTCACCTTACTTAATTTCTATTACAATTAAATAATTATTCTAAAACAATTTATAATTTCTTTAGGATTATTGAGAAATAGAAATGTCGATTATAAATCCAACTTTTGAAATTGATAAGAAAGGACGCGTTATTTGCCAGAGACATACAAATTATCCATTTTTTGTAATGCCTGGTAAAGTTAATCAACAAGAAATTCAAATGGAAAAGGAATTGACATGTATTACATGTAATCACTATAAAAATGATGATTGTTTTTTTCCTAAAACTGAAATTGATAAAATAGAAATTGATCGAATAGGATTGACAGCTTTTAATTGTAAATTATGTGGAAGTCAGATTGATAGAATGCTAACAATTATCCAAAAATTATATTTAAAAGAAAAATTTAGCATTGAAATACCTTTAGTTTGTTGTATATGCTATGAATCACTTAAAAACAAGAATTTTATAGAATATCACGAGAAAAGATTGTACCTTGCTTATTTCTTGAACGTATCCATAATAATTGGATTTATATTATCTTTGGTGATGATGAGATCTCCAACCAGTATTATAAGTGGAATAATTTATGCAACATCAATAATATCTCTCAAAGGAATACTAAAAAAAGCATTTAGGATAAATTTATCAGTGAGGGATATACGCAGTGGGAAGAAATATTTTGATGAATTTTACAAAGATTCAATTTAATTTATCCGGTTATTTTAAAAAACTAGTATCTTGAATTAAATATCTCTTCAGTAGTTTTTTTACGTGTTGCTTCATTTATTATTTCATTCCATCGTGGTTCAATTTCATTAAAAGCTTTTTCAGTCAATTGCCTAATTTCTTCGAAATTGGAAGTCAAAAATTTACTCAAGTGTGGTAAAGCACGCTTATCTTTAATTCTCATTAAGCTTTCAATGATGAATAAAACTGTCCTTCTATCAAATTCATTTTTTGTTGTTTCATTATTTAATTTTTCAATTATTCTTAAAGTGGCTTTTCCATTGCCTATTCTTCCTAGTGCCTCAATAATTCTAATTATAACAGAATTATCCCTTTCTGATTTTAATGCCCTACACAAAAGATTTACTGCCCGACCATCTCTTAAAAACCCTAATTGTTTTGCTGCTTCTACGCGACTTTCCCATTCTTTCGCATGAAATAGCTGTTTTATTAGCGCATTAAAATTTTCATTTACAACAATCCAATCCATTATCAATTTAGTATGAGAAAGATTTCATTATAATCTAATCTTTATAAAATATAAAAAATAAGTTAAGAATGAGACTATTTATTTAAAAGCGAATTCATATGATCAATTCTTTTTTGGAGTAACTTTAGAGTACCAATATCTTTTCGATGAAATAATTGACCTTCCACACATTTAACACCCTCCTCAGCAATTTGTTCTGCCTTCTGCAAATCTTCCGCAATACCTAAGATTCCCATTGCTCTTGAAGTGGTAGTGTAAATATTATTATCTTCACGATATACTGATGCGTAATAGTATTTTGCACCAATATTATTAAGGCTCTTCTTATCAATTTTGATTTGTTGATCCTTTTTAGGATTAGTAGGATATCCTTCTGGAGCTAAATATTTACATACTGTTGCTTGTTTTTTAAAGCTAATAGTTTGAGAGAGGTTACCATCAATAATTGCCCAACATATATCTACAAAATTTGAGTTGAGTAGGGGTAGAACATTCATAGCCTCAGGATCTCCTAACCTAGAATTATATTCTATTAATTTTAATTCTTTTGCTGTTTTCATAAAACCTCCATACAAAAATCCTTTATAGTTTACTCCAGTTTCCGCTTTCACAGCATTTATTGTTTTTTTTATGACTTCAAGTGCCAATTTTACATCATTTTTGGTTATGAAAGGCATTAAGTGATCTTCCATTGAATAAGAACCCATTCCTCCAGTATTTGGGCCGGTATCATCTTCATATGCTCTTTTATGGTCCTGAACAAGTGGAGTACCGATTACATTCTTTCCATCAACAAATGTTTGGAGTGTGAATTCCTCACCATAACATTTTTCTTCTATAATGAATGGGCTCTTTCCCGATACAATTTCTTGGCAATATTCTAAAATATCTTTACGTGAAAAGAGATGCTCCCCAAAAACTTTTACACCTTTTCCCCCAGTGAGACCATCAGGTTTTACGACGATATTTTCATTCCCTACAACATCGAGATAAGATTCAACACCCTCTATTGAGCGAAACATTTTACTCTGGATATTAGAACTAATTTTATATTTATCCAACAAATATCGTGTAAAAATTTTTGACCCTTCAAGTTGAGCAGCTTCAATACTAGGACCAATACAAGGGATATCATGTTTTTGTATTGCATCAACGATACCTATTACAAGTGGGGCTTCTGGACCAATCACAACAAAGTCAATTCGTTTTTCCTTACAAAAATCAACAATTTCTTTAAAATCTGTCTCTGAATGGATCTTTATTCTTCCTTCAGATAAATCTTCTAATCCTGCATTCTTAAAACTCATAAAAGAATGTAATTTTGCTCCCGAGTTAACCAAAGATTCTCCAATTACATGTTCTCTAGCACCATGACCGACGATTAATATATTTTGCATTAAATTTCAACCTAATTATAAAATTTTATGTTAAATATGAATTAATTTGTGATTATAAAATTTTAACCTAACTACTATATATATAACTATATATTAAGATCCCAATCTTTTTAAAATCAGAAGAACGCTTTTGAATTTATAATTTCAATTAAGAATCTGATATGATATTGTTTAAATTTGAGAAGTGGCTTTGATTTTATTAATAAAGAGAAGCCTTTGATGTGTGATAAAAGAGGGTTATATTCAAAGTGAGTATCTATACCTTTCATGCCAACTAAACTAATATATTTAATATAAGATTTTACGAAATTAAATTAAAAATATTTAAATTATATTTATAAAAATGTCAGATGAATTATATAATAAAGCCGGAAATATAATTATAAAAGCAGGAATGCTCCCTTTTCCAGTTACGGATACACTCATAGAACTATTAAAAATATTATACACAGAAGAAGAACTTGAGTTTATCATTAAAACTTTTAAAAGGAAAAAATCTCAGACTGTGGATGAATTAGAAAAAAGTAGTAAAATGGGCAAAGAAGATATCATAGGGATAATCGAACCTTTAACCGATAAAGGTGCTGTCTTCAAATCTGTTAGTTCAAGTGGACTCGTTATATATAGATTATTACCTTTAATCTTTATTGGAATATTTGAATATTTTTTAATGAAAAAAATTCAATATAGTGAAGAAGAAAAGATAGTAGCAGTTTTATTTGAGAAATTATTTGAAGAAATTAAAGAAGTCGTGCAAGATAAATATGAGATGTTCATACCTGCTTTTTCTGCAGTACCTCCAATAGATAGAACAGTACCAATTTTAAAAACTAACGTGGGAGAAGATATAAAAATAGAAATTAACCAAGAGCTAGATTCACCTGAAGAAAAAATCCTCCCAAAACAAGATGTAACTGAAATAATAAAGAGTTTTGAAGATATTGCTGTAGGACATTGCTTTTGTAGACAGCATCAAGATTTATTAGGACATTCTTGTGAATATGATGCTCCTAGAGAAGTCTGTTTTACATTAGGCAAATCTGCCAGATTTACGTCTGAACATGGTTTTGCTCGAATGATATCTCAAGAGGAGGCTTTAAAATTGATTGAAGATTCAGCAGAAGCAGGTCTTGTTCATAAAGTTTATCATCCCCAAGGAAACGTTTCTAAGGATGAAACTAGTATATGCAATTGTTGTAAAGATTGTTGTGGAACATTTACTCTTTGGAAACGTGGTACAATGCCAATGATTAATTGGAGTAATTATTTATCTAATATAGATCATGATTCATGTATCGGATGTGGGACGTGCGTCGAAAGATGCCCAACAGATGCAATAATACTAAATGATGAAGGAAAAGCTGAAAGAAATCCTGATATTTGTATTGGATGTGGAGTTTGTGCACACTTTTGCCCCGAAAATGCGATATCATTATTAGAGGGAATAAGAAAGGTCTTTGTTCCCCCTCCTAAGCTTAAGCAATGAATTATTATGTATCATATATATATAATATTATTTTTTCTTTTTTTAGAGATAGAATTAAGCTAAAGTAGAAAATAAATATCACATTTTTAAAAATGTATATAGCTAATAATTTTCAAAGCTAGTGAATTTTATTATAGTTGGATTTTTTGCTTAAATGAGTTAATTATATTTGATAACTCGTCCAAACGAGCATTGAAATCTTGAGGTTGTAAATTTTTAATTTTTTCAAATTTCTTAATAATGTCCTTAAATTCTTCAATCCAAATCCTCATTAAGGCTTCAGATTCTTGACCCTTAATTTTATTGCTTATTTCCTTATTTATAACTGATTTTATCGTGTCTAAGAGTTTAGCTTCATTTACAGTATAGGAAATTTTTAAAATATCCTGCTTGTTCTTAATAGTGTCAATGTCACCAAGTACATTTGATTTATGTTTGTAAAATTCTTCATTAAATTTCTTAATCATATCCATGATGATTTCTTCTTGAACCTTGATTGTCTCTTCAATTGTATCTTGAGTTGTGTGAATCATTTTCTTGATTTCTACTGTCTCTCGTGTGATCTCATCTTCATTTTTCTTAGCTCGATATTCTAATTTTTCGTTTACATCCTTTATCTCAATTTCGAGTTTTTTTTTCATTTCAACATTCTCTTCTGCAAGTTTATTCACCTGATCCACTAATTTTTGGAATGTTTTTAGGTTCAATTCTTCTATCTTTTTTGGCATCAGGTTTCACCTCTTTTGTTTCCATTTGAATCATTTTCAAGTTCTGGAGCAGGAAATTTACTTTCCAAGTTAAGAACTATGTTTAATTTCAATTCGAAATCGTCTTTTAGAGCTTCTAAATCAGAAGAACTTTCTTCAATCTTTTTCAAGAGTTGATCAATAGGAGTTCCCTTTATGCTAAGAATTAAATCTTTTACAAATATAAAATTCTCATAAAAAGCTTTAATCACATCAGTTTTTATCTTTTCTAATTGCAATTTATTATCTACTGAAAGTACCGGAGTTTCGAAGGCTTTGTTATCATCAATTTCTTCTGTTACAACTTTTTTCCGAATTTTAGGGGTAATTTTCTTATGTATTGTACTGGAATCCATTGAATCTATATTAATTAATGTTCTTGTGAGTTCTTCTTCCCTCTTATCTATTAAATCTAAGAATGAAGGGATTATATCCTTGAATTTAGAAGTAAAACCTTCTGATTCAAGAGTTTTCAGAAATTTAAAGATCATTAATTCAAATGCTTCAATAACATTATCTTGTGTTTTAGCAGAAGTGAATATCAAAGGATATTCATCCAGATTATTTTGATTCAGATTATTCAATAGACTTCCAAAAGATTCTGGTTTAACTAAATCAGATTTGTTCCCTAAATAAATTACCAAACAATCAGGAGACTTCTCTTTAATATATTTTAGATATACTTTTTGAAGTTCAATAGTACTTTCTTTAGGATTAGATAAATCAAACACTAAAAAAGCTGCATCAATATTAGCAAAGAAGGATGGATTTAAAGGATTAAAAGATTTCTGTCCCCCTATATCCCATATATTAACTCGAATATGTTCATCTTCTAATTTATATTCTTTTCTTGTAATATTACTTCCTATGGTTGGAATATATATATTAGGGAATGTTTTACCAGAATATAAGTTGACGATTGAAGTCTTTCCAACTCCCCCTTCTCCTAACACAGCGAGTTTAAGATTAATTTCATTGATAGATCTCATTGAATCCAAAGTATCATTATCGATTTAATTTATTAGATTATAATAGGAGGTTTATTTAAATATACACTTAGACAAAGTGTTATTCAAAATCTTTACCACCAAGTTTTTTCTAAATATATAATATACTTTTTAATGTGGGTGAAATTAAGCTATATTTTTTTGATTAGAAAATTTTTTATGAGCATAAATAATGCGTTGAATAGCTGTAACATTCGATCCAATAGCTAGAAGTATCATGGTCCACCAGATAGCGTAGGGAAACCATATTTGAAGAATAGTGCCTATTAATAGTATCGGAACCCTATCAGTACGTTCCAATAAGCCAACACCATATAGATTTTCGGTTCCTAGAGCTTCGATTCTCGCTCTCGTATAAGATGTAAGAAAACCTCCTAATAGTGCAACCATCCCTATTTCAAATGAAGTATATGAACCTATGATCGTTCCAATCAAAATAAAAAAATCACCAATTCTATCCAATGTAGAATCTAAGAACGCACCATAAATTGTAGGTCCTTGAAGTCTTGCAACTGTCCCGTCAAGTTGATCAAAAAATTCTACAATAAATAAGAAGATTATAATATAAGGTAATGATCGGAAATAAAATCCTATAAATGTCGCTATAGCTGATAACATGCCAAGAACTGTAAATACATTAGCAGGAATTTTTTTAAGTTTACGAGCTAATGGCAATAATAGTTTTTCAGAATACTTTTTCACTTGTAAGAGCATTATAATTATAAAATAAACTAATTTTATTCATTGTTAATAGTCTCTTTTAAGCTTAGGTAAAAATAAAGTCTTTCTAATCTATGTTATAAAAAATAAAAAAAAAGAAATTTAAATTCCATAGATCGGATAGAATTTTTCCTCAATATATTTCAAGAAATATTCTGGATTTAGATCTTCGCCAGTTATTCGGTTAATGAGGTCATTTGCTTTGTATATGCTGCCGTGTTGATGCACATTTTCTCTAAGATAAGCAAGCAAATTAGAAAATTCACCTTTTGCATATTCTTCTGGTAAAGAAGGTCTCTTTTTAATTGCATCACTATAGATTTGCGAAGCATATAAACTCCCCAAGAAGTAAGTTGGAAAGTATCCAATTAAACCCCAACCCCAATGAATGTCTTGTAATACTCCTTCAGCATCATCATGTGGGGTTAACCCTAAAAGTTCTTCGAATTTTGAATTCCATACTTCGTCTAATTCATTTACTTGAATTTTCCCTTCAATCAAATCTTTTTCTATTTCAAATCTCAGAATTACATGTAATCCATAGGTAACTTCATCAGCATTTACTCTAATGTAAGAAGGTTTTACCACATTAACTGCTCCATAAAAATCTTCCAAGGGATAGTCTTTCAAGTTTTCTGGGAAATACTTTTGAAAACTTGGATACCAATATTGCCAAAATTCCTTACTTCGTCCTACGATATTCTCCCACATTCTTGATTGACTTTCATGAATACCCATTGAACAGCCATCAGCTAATATCGTATCATGGATATCTTTCTTAAATCCCATATCATATAGCGCGTGTCCACATTCATGAATTGTTCCAAATATACATTCATTGAGGAAATTTTCTGTTGTTCTTGTTGTAATTCTAGTATCTACTGAGGAAAGAGAGCTTGTGAATGGATGTGTTGATCTATCTTGTCGACCATGCGTGAGATCAAAATTAAGCTTTTTAATCATCTCAACACTTAGATTGAATTGATCATCCTCATCATATTTTTTCCTTAAAATTGCTTGTATAGGTTTACTTGAGGAGGAGTCCAACTTTTTAACAAAATTAATTAATTTCGGTTTTATTTTATTAAAAATATTAGCAATCCAATCGTAAGTTGCACCTGGTTCAAATAAATCAATTAAAGTTGAATATAAGTCAGGGTGAGTACCCAATTTTTCAGCACGTTCTATTTGTAAAGCAACATTTTTTTCTAATAACGGTACAAATTCAGAACCTTTTAGTCTTTTCTGTTCCCGTGCTTTTTTCCAAGCTTCAACTGCTTTAGATCCTGTTTCAGTAATATCCATTACTAACTTTTCCGGTAATTTTGTGGCTAGTAAGTGTTCTCTTTCTGACTCTCTGATCAATGCTGATTCCGTATCACTCAGATTATCAACCTTTTTTGCATTTTGAATCAATTCACCTACCTTTGAGGAAGTTACTCTTTGATGAATTAATTTTTGTACTAAGGATAACTGTTTAGATCTTCCAGATACTGAACCACTTGGCATATATGTTTCCTGATCCCAACTTAAAAGTGAACCCACATAACTTAATCTTTTAATTTCTATAAAATATTCTTTTAAATCGTCAATTGCTGTCATAATATTTACTCTTTTAAAATTGATAGAAGTTAAGCATTTTTAGTGTTAAGAGAAAAAAAAAGTTTGTCATTTGCTAGTATTAAGTTCAATAACCTTTGAAGGATTTGGAAATTTATAAGGTATTTAACTTCAATCTATCTTTATTAGAAATTTATATATTGATACTTTTAACAAATTTTTAGATATCAATTTCCATCTATTTAATGATTATTGGTCTTTTATCTTGCCAAGGAGATATATCTTCGAAAGCCTTTGAAACTTGAAGTACAGTTAATTCATCAAATCTCTTTCCTATAATTTGCATTCCAATAGGTAAACCATCACTAGACCAACCACAAGGAATAGAAGCTGCGGGATGACCACTCATATTAAATGGGTAGGTAAAAGGTGTCCAACCTAAATCAGTCATATTTTTTCCATTTATTATTATTCCTGTTTTCCTAGTTTCTTCCTCAATCATAAGTGATTTACCTAATTCAAAAGCGGGACATGCTATCGTAGGAGTTATTAGGATATCAATTTTTTTAAATGCTCGACAAATATCTGCATAAACCATCTCTCGTTGAACTTCTGCAATCTTTAATTCTTTTGCAGAAAAAGATAATCCATGATTAATTATTTCTATCAAATCAGGTTCCATTTTATCTTTCCATTCTTTTAAATAGGGTTTTAATATATAACCGAATCCTGTGCTCCAAAGAGATAAAAATAAAGATTCGGGGTTTCTCAGCATAATTTTACTTTTCTCTATAGACCAGCCGAATTCTTCAAATTTTTGAAGCCCATTCATCACAGACGTTTCAACTTCAGGATCAAGAGCTTCTGCAAATCCTAAATCTAAAGAATAACCTATCTTTAATTTATTTAAAGTATCGTTTAACTTTTCTAAATAGCTAAAATTTGGTTTTGGTACAGAATATCGATCAGAATCATCTTGACCTGCGATAACATCTAGGACTAAAGCTGCATCTTTAACATATCTCACAAGTGGACCTTTATGAGCGAAAGTCCCTAGATATCCCATCAACTTCATCGAATTCTGAGGAACTCGACCATAAGTTGATTTGAGACCAAAAATACCACAAAAGCAACATGGTATCCTTATAGACCCACCCCCATCTGATCCCATAGCTATTGGGCCTAAACCTGAAGCAACAGCACCAGCAGCACCCCCACTTGACCCTCCAGGAGTTCTTTCTAAATTCCATGGATTTTTAGTTACTCCGAATATTAAATTATCTGTTTCTCCTTTATATCCAAAAGCAGGGGTATTAGTTTTACCTAAGATGACAACACCAGCATTTCTTAACCGTCTAACAACAGCTTCATCATGCCGTGGTATGTTATTCTCAAACATCTTACTACCATAAGTTGTTCGGATTCCTTTGGTATCTGTTTCATCTTTAATCGAAACGGGTATCCCGTGCAATAACCCCATTTTTTCTCTTTTGTTAACTGCTTCATCTGCTTTTTTTGCCATCTCTCGTGCTAATTCCAGCGTTGGAGTACAATAAGCGTTAATAATCGGGTTTATTTTTTCAATTCTTTCTATGATTGCTTCTGTAATTTCTTGAGATGTTAACTCCTGTGTTTTAATTTTTTCTGCCATTTCGCAAGCAGACATAAAACAAATTTCATCCCTCTTCATATTTTCAGATAATAATGTTATCTAATTTAAATTTTTTGAATTTTTTGTCAACAATCTTTAGTTTTTTAAATTATAATCTATTGTTTATGTTCATGCTTATATGACATTTAAGGAATTTCAATATTACATTAATTCCATTAGAAATAGTATAATTGAGAAAATTGGTCAATTAGAAAATAAATGTTAGATTCATTTTTCTTTTTTTTATAAAATCTTACAAGATCGATAAGTTAAATATATTTTCGAAAAAGAAACAATTCTTATATAAAAAAATTATTTATAAGATTAATAATAAGAGAAATAAAAGGATGATAGAAATAATTATCAGTGTTATTAGCGCTTTTTTCTTAATAAGTTTACATTTTTATCTGACCAGAAAAATAAAAAATCATACTACCATTCTGTTGATTTCAATGAGCTTGCTTGTAATATTGCTATTATTCAATTTATTTATCATTAGCCCTATCATTAATTTTATCATTACATTTACAATATTTACGATTCTCCTTCTTTTAATTTTTGAAGTAATTAAAACATCACGTGCATTATCTCTATTTCAAGAAGAAAAAATCAAGGAATAATTATCATAAAAAAGAGAGTTAACTATGCTAGCAATATTATTATTACTCGAGATGATAATCCTTTTAGTAACTGGTATTTCTATCGTTTTCCTAAACCAACAAATTAAGAGAATAAAAATCATATTTTGGACAATATTTTCTACACTCATTATCAATACCTTTTCATTGTTGATGATATTATTTATGAATATACAAAATTATGAGTTTTATTTAATTATTGATGGAAATACCCTATTTATCGCAGAATTCATACTATTAGGTGGTATATTTTACGCCATACTTTCCAAAAATAATTCAGTAAATCCAATTCATGATGGAATTTCACTACTAATTTTAGCAGGAATTATTGGCTTTGTCTCGTCTTCGCACTTATTAATTCTATGTTCATGGTTTGCATTTATACTTGTTTTGTTAGGTGTTAATCTCTTTTATGGGGAAGTAGCTATCGATTTCAAAAATGTTGGCCCCTATTTTTTAACTATTGGAATTAGCCTGACTGCTCTCTATATATTTGGTATCATTATTTTCCTCGATACTGGAACAATCAATATCATTGAAATTATAAATATTGGTGTATCTAATGAATTTAATTTTATTTATCTCATTCTAATTATAATAGGATTTGGCTTACCATTTGGAATTTTCCCTATTTGTGGTATTCATTTAAAAAAACTATTCCAAGATGGATCCTATTTTAATTTATCATTTTACTTACTGATAAATTATTCAATAATCTTCAATCTATTTAGATCGTTTCAATTTTTTAAAAATTTGTCATTAGGATTTGGATTATTTGTCACCATCATTTCACTTCTGGGTATAATTATTCTTTCCTATATTATATTAAAACTCTTATTCTATTCTTATGAAGAAAAAATGCTCTCTCTTAAAATAATAATGGGGTACTCAATAACTGGCGATTTTAATAATTTCTTAATGTTATTCTCAGTATCATTATTAATCCCTAATTATATGAAAGAAACGTATCTGAATGGTCTTTTTTTAGTTTTTTCTTTATTCATATTAGTTAAATTGCTGATTATTACTAATTTATATCCCATGATCTTAACGCAAGAAGATGATCATATAAAAAAAGAGAAAGGGAAAAGATATTCAAAATTCTTAAGATGTTTATTATATTTTTCAGGAGCAAAAATCGCATTTCCTTTAAGTTTTTATTCATCTTGGCTTTTGGTAGTAGTATTGAATAGTCCAGAAGTGCAATCCAATTCGGCTTTTATTTTTCTCATCATGCTAATCATAATTTTACATTTAATTTATAACACGATTTCTCTTTTAACTATATCAACTATTAACATCGAAACTCATAATGAAGAAATTCTTAATACAAGGAAAGAGTTAGAATTATTTGATATTAGTTTTGAAAGTAAAATTGTGATTTTTTTTATATATTGTATATGTATTCTAATCAATGTTTTATTTTTCTTAAATCTCTTTTCTTATATTCTTCTTTAAAATAAGAAATTAAATCTTAAGCTCGTTTTCTACAAATACTGTAGCTACCATTTCAAGGTCTTCATTTGTGATAGAACGAGATAATGCTGTTTGTAAATCGGTGAGTAATTGTTTACATAAATTGATGCTTAACGAACTTCCTTTTTGTTCAATTAATTTTTGCAACTCTAATGGATAATCAATTTTGCCAATTGCTTCGTCATCTTTAGATTTTTCAATAATGAAATTAGTATACTCTTTTGGCTTATCTGGTTTAAATTCCTTCTCTTTTGGTTTGATTTTGATTTTAATATCATCAGGAGTTAAATATTGAGATATCTTTTCCTTATCTTCTTTTGTAAATAGAGTGAGATCTTCGATTTTTGATGTTTCTGAACTGATAATATTTTCTCGTTTGGGGGGTGGGGTGATTTGAGGTGTAATAGAATTTGATTTATTTCTTAATTGACTGGTAGGTAAACTTTTTACCATGGGCTTCTCAGAAAATTCGATTTTTCCTGGTACTTTAAACTTCCGCTTGCTTTCACGAATTTTCCTTAATTTATTTTGTTCTTCTATTTTGGATTGTATTTCTACTACTTTATTCTTAAATGTTTGAATATAGTCCAGATCTTGATAATGACTTGAAATTTTAATCAATTCTTTATATTTTACTATTGATAAAACAAAATTTCCTTCAAGCTCTAATCTTTCTGCTTGATTCATCATTTCTGGGAAATCTTTAGGTAGAGTTTCTTTAAGATTAAGTGATTTAGATATAATCGAATTAATTCGTTGTTTCACCTCTTGATCAACTAATGATAATTCAAAAAAATCATCCATATCTAACTCATTTTTAATTAATTTCAAGTCAGAATCTTCAACTAGATCTCGTTTATTACCAATAATTACCAATTTGGATAGCTTTCCTTCTTGCTTTTGCAGGGTTTTAAAATGATCTATCACTCTTATGTGGTAATTTGAAAGATCAAACAAGAGTATTATGAGATCTGATCCACTAATAAATTTGGACCATAGAAGTGAGAAATTATCTTTAAGTTGAAAATCCCACATATCAAAATTTAGATTTTCAATACTATAGTTTGATGAAACAGCAAAATTCATTATTTCTTTAGTTTCTCCCTTTTTAAGAAGATAAAATAGTTCAGTTTTTCCTGCATTTGTTGGACCAATGATAACTAATTTAGAATGTAGTTCATGTTGTAGGGGTTTCAAGTATTCTACAAAATTTTCTTTTTGAGATGTAGATTCCAAAATCTCATTTGGTAACTGAAATAGTTCATCGAATTTCTCGATAGTTTTGAGTATTATTGGTTCCATCCTATTAAGTTGATCTACGAGATCAGTTACAAACATGAACAATACGTTCTTACTGGAACGGTGGAATATTTGATAATTAGTAACAGAACGCTGAAATGTTTTTCCAGGCATTGGCAAATCTAAATGAGATTGTATGATTTTTGTTACATTTGTTAATTCCTCGTCCCCAAGACCCATTGCATAAGAATGATTAAAAATACAAGCATTCTTATGAAAAATATGAATTTGTCTTAACATGATCATCACTTATATGTTAATCAAGGGATATCAATATTCTTTATAATCATATAAAAAACTCTTATTAATATATGTTAATATCATATGAACCTAAAAGTTTTAGCATCAATTTAGGTGACTGCAGAAATCAAATATGAACTATTAATTAAATGAAATGAAAGATTTTTTTTACCTTGAAATGTTTATAGAATTAAATTCTTGTAACATTAAAATTTACTGATCAATTTAATGCCTTTAACAGCACATCACTTAAGGAACTTATTAAAAGAAACACAGTTAGATAAGGAAATTGATGAGCTCACTGAATTAATGGTCAAAAGAATAAACCAACTTTGTTTTGAAGATTGCCAGATTGATCGAATTGCTTGCACGCTCCAACCAAAATGTAGACAAAGATGGCTCTTAAAATTAAGGTTACTAAACAAATTATCATTAGAAGATCAACCTAAATTTTGCTATAGTGTTCATAAGAATATTCTTTTTCGCGACAAAAACAACAAAACAGTTGTCTATAAGCCAACTGATGCCTATTTATACACGATTGATTTTTTAGATGTTTTTTTCCATGGGGATTATCGAAAATTAAATCTCTATTTCTCAAAAAAACAGTATAAAAATTGTATTAAAATATTTAAAGATCGAATCAATAATAGAGGCGACCATTTTCAATATCTATTAACAAATAAAGAAAATTTTATGATATTCAAATTTGATGAAAAAATTCACGTAATGTTTCTTAATGAAAACTATGTATTATCTAATGCTAATAGAGATAATATTACAAATGTAGAACTACTAAAAGGAATATGTGAATTATTTGCTATGCTCCACTTTCCAGAATTCAAATTAAAATTAGATACTGATAATAGAATTGAAATTAAAAGCATAATTCCTGTAGATATTTTATTAAAAGTGATATCCAAACCACCCGAAACAAAAGATAACAAAATTGATGAGTATTTCTGGAATATTTTTTCAACTGACCTTGATGCTTTAAGTCAACATTGTAAAGAAATCAAATTATATATGAATAAACAAAATGATTTAGTTATAAAAATATACCTTGATGTGAATTCTACACATCTAATAAGATATAGAGATTTGCGATTAATTTTTAATATAATTTATCGGATTTATAATGATTATTACATAATTTGGGCATAAATAATAAAAAGAAGAGATAGATCACAATGAGTGAAGATAAAGATAAAGAAAAAGACCCAGAATTAACTAAAATTAAAGATTTCATCCACGACAAAAGATTTGATGATGTTGTTCAAATTATAGCATTGTATTTAGCTGATTCTACAGATGAAAATTACCTAGATCGATTAGAAAATTTAATCGAAACATTGCTAACTCTACATGGAGGTAGAACAGTTTTAAGATTTTTAATTGAGCAACTTGTTATTGATTTACCATCATTATTAGAAAATTTATCGAAAAGAGACTCCGTCCTAAGATATTCATTCCTACTTTTATTAAAACCCTTTTGTGAAAATGAATGTGATTTATTCATGCCCTTCATAGAAGATCTTATAAATTCAGAAGATCCTAATATTCGTGAGGCCGCATTACAGTTGGTTATTTTTATGGCAGGAGGAGATAAAGGGATCGACGATGAATCAATTATCAACTCAATTTCAACTAAATTAACTGATGAAAAGGAATTTATTATTGAAAAAGGAATTCAAACACTTAAAGCAATAGGGAAATCTTACCCTTCCTTAGTTAGAAGAGTTCTAACTAATATAGTAAAAGAAAATGCAGAGAATGAAGAATTAAAACAAGCCGCTGATTTGGTCATAAAAGCAATAGTTACAGTAGATCAGATTGAAGAAATTGTTGAAGACGAACTTACAGAATCAGAGATCATTGAAAAAGAAGAAGATGAGATTAACGACAAAGAAATCGAATTAAAGAAAAAGGAAATTGAACTAAAGAAAAAGAAACTAGAACTTGAAGAAAAACTAATGGATGAAAAAGAAAAAAGTTTAAAATTTAAAGAAGAAATTATTGATCGAGAAGTTGAGATTACCCCTGACCATGAAGATTTACCAAAAAAATTAAAAAAACAAATCAAGAAAGATGAAAATGAGTTATTTGATAAAGAAATTGAACTTAAAAAGAAAGGCATTGAGATAAAAAAGAAGAAACTTGAAATTGAATTAAAAGAAAAAGAATTTGAAGAAATATCTATTCAAGAAAGAGAAAAGACACTCAAAATTAAAGAACAACTATTGGAAAAAGAATCTGAACTATCTCATGTAGAGCTTGAACTACAACAGAAAAAAATTGAAGAAAAGGAGAAAAAACTTAGAAAAACAGAAGTAGAACATGCTGAAGAGATTTTTAAAGAATTAGAAAAATCTCAAGAAGAAAAACAAGAATCAAATAAAGAAGAGGATAATAATAATCACAAAGAATTACATGAATAAATCAAACTGAATCATCTTCCTCATCCAATTCATCAAAATCGATGCTTGATTGAGCCTTATTTTCTGATATTGGAGCAGCATGTAACCTTCTTACTAGTTTTCTTACACTCTCCAATCGCATGCTATCTTGTGGTAATCCTAACTGTACTTTTTTTGCAAGCTTATATGCTAACTCTATATATTGTAAATCTTCTAAAAACTCTACAATTTGTATCTTATAATCAGTATCGTCTACTCCTTCTCCATATTCCATCAGTTTTTCCTTTAATAGTATATCAATTTTATCAGATCTTTCAACGTATTTTAGATTTTTCACTAATTGCTTAAAGCTATTCATTATGTTATACATTTCTGATTTTGGATAATCATCAATATTTTTAAGTACATAGAAAATATATAACTCTGCTTTTTCATAACGTTGCATTATAATTGATATTTCTACGAGATCTAGAAGAGCTAATTCATAGAGAAACTTTGATTCAATCCTTGGAATAATCATTTCAAAAATCCAATCTAACAAATTAATCTGTTCATACTGCTTTATTATATCAATTAGAAATCGTTCCACAGTATAATAAAGTTTAGAGTTTTCAGTTTTAGTAGAAGAGAGAAACGATACTAAAACATATTTAATTCTACCCATTGCATCTTCAATATTAATCGGTTTCTCGCCGAACTTGTAAAATGCAGATTCCAAAATAGGTTTCACTTTATCTTGATTCTTAAAATCGTAAATGAAGTATTCACCCCAATTAGGAGATCGTGCAGTAGCTGATTTCATCTTTTTTCCCTCTTTTGGGAGTCTTTCTGTTTTTGGTTTCGCTGCCTTTAACTTTTCTGATAGATCTGTTGCTTCTTCTTCTGATATTACTTCTAAAATTATTTTATCTTGTTTTGTAGTAATTGATAAACGAAAAAATGTATCTTGATCTTCTTCAAATAATAGATCTCTAAGATCTTTAGGAAAGGTAATACCTGTTTTAGTTTTCTTTAAAACACATTCATAAATAAGATCTTGATCTTCCTCATCTATTTTTTTTTCTAACATTTTTCTTTATAGAAAATCGTTAATTGGGTTTTTAGAACTTACTATATGTTATATGGACTATATATTATCCTGTTATATGGACTAATTCTACTCCACGTACATCAAAATTTTTATCAATAAAACATAGAACAACATGACCCTCATGTACGTAAACGATGGGAACTGGATATGATTCTGCATTATTGATGAAACTTCTCTTTACAATTAGTGGTTTAGTAACATTACAAACCATGCAAGGAATATTAACAACTTTGATTAAATCTCTTTCTTCAAAATTGTCTAATAATTCTTCAATCTCAATTTCAAATTTATTAAAAATACCAGGAGAGAAATTGTCATATGATAATATATAATCTACGGCATATTTTTTATTGAATTCGACTGATACTTCCTCAATAATAGCTTCTAATAATTGGAATTGCATTTCAATATTCGAACCTGCGGAATAAATAATATTTCCCTTACGTATATGCACAATTTTTAGGTTACCTTTATTCATGTGAAAAAAAATATCACTCATTGGATTCTGTTTGCTTACGTTTAAATCTAAAATGAAACTTTTATATGATCCCTTAGGTTTGTATTCAAATAACGTAAATTCTTCATTACTGATATTAATGAATTCTAAGTTATTCAATATATTCTTAATATTTAGCATATGAATCAATATTTTATGTCTAGGATAATATTGAGGGTCTTATGGTTATATAAAACGCTTAATCAAATATAAAGAACTTGAATATTTATATATGCATAAATTAGATAAATTAGATGATGACCAACCGATAATTTAAAAAGGAGAAAGTTATAGAATGAATAAGACGAATATTCAAGAAGAATTGAATAAATTCCAAGAAACTCATATTGCACCTAAATTCAGAAATTTAACGTTTACAATCATTTTATCACAACCGGAGCACGCAAGTAATATAGGTTCAATTGCTCGGATAATGAAAAATTTCGATTTCAAAAACTTGGTTATTTTTAACCCAATCGAAAAAAAAGAAAATATCCTATGCCGAAAAACTGAAGGCTTTGCAATGCATGGTAAAGATGTATTATATAATTCTACCATAATCCCCAATATGAAACAAGAAAATCACGTTCAAGAATTATCAGATTACTTACAGAAATTTGATTTAGTTTTTGGAACCACTGCAAAAGGAAGCAATTATCAAAACATTAAACGTTTACCAATCTTTCTTCATGAATTAAACTTGCCCCTATCGAAAAAACCATTAAATTTAGCAGTATTATTTGGAAAGGAATCTAGTGGATTGACAAATGAAGAGATCCAACTATCAGATATTGTAATCCGGATTCCTGCAGGAAGTGTATACCCAACTCTAAATATTTCTCAAGCTTGTGGAATTATTTGTTATGAAATTTTCAAACAAACTCACACGATTAATATCGGCCGAGGAATAAAACCTGTTTTATTAGCGGATAAAATAAATCGAAAAGTACTCTATGACATGGTTTCAAACATCATCTCATATCTTAAAATTCGAACTCACAAGAAAGATAATGTATTGCTCTCTTTCAAGAATGTATTCGAACGAAGCTTAATTTCAAAAAAAGAATTAAGCCTTATCATGGGTGTCTTTTCCAAAATTAACTTGATCCTAAGTAATGCCAATAAATTCGATGATTTAAAGTTTTAATAATCGTTGGTTTTATATTGTCTCGGTTTTCTTCTATGCAATACGATGAGCCTTTCTGGAGTATTATTAAGTATACGCCTGATAACTTTTGCGAGAGCGTTTGGATTTTCATAACCCATGGCAACAGACCATTCCCTTGCCGTAGCAAGGCCTAATTCTTTTAATTTCTCTAAACAAATTTCTTCATAAGTCCTCATTAATTTTTGCGTCAAATATCACCAAGGTTTTGTATTAAAAATTATAACATTGAGGCTCTATAAAAATGGGCATGTCAGTATATTGTTTTTGATTACACATATTTAAAAATCTTATACTGCATTCATGTATTCGTGGGAAGGTGATGGGCATGCATGAAACTCCATTAAATGGGAAACTCTTACAGGGCTAATTCAAAATTAAGGAAAATCAAAAAAATAATAAAAAAAATCAGTGAAAAATTATTTTGAAACTAATAAGGAAAGAGATCTCGATGATGAAGAAGAAGGCAGTCTAGTAAAAGAGATATTGCAAAATTTACCTACAACCTCGAAAGATTACCTATATAGACGTATAGGAGATCTAGAAGATAGAGGATGCATTAAAGACATGACTCCCGATAACCGAGAAAAACACCTGGTGATTACCAATACGGGAGAAGATGAATTGATCAGTATCATCAAAACCTTTTTTCCAAGAAAAGAACAGCAAACAATCGCATTGAGGATGTTTTCAGAGCCTATATATGTACCAAAATAATTTAGGTCTATTCCCCTAATTTAATGGTTTTAAATTTTGCGTGAAATTTACATGTAATTTATTTAAAATTCCTTTAAATCTCCATGATCTTTTTTATCTCTTTTAAATTTATATATCGAAAAGAAATAATAGTAATGAATACAAAAATCATGATCCTTCCATAACACTACCCTGGATTTTTGTCTTTTGGTAGTGCTGATTAGCACTCTTATTTCGCCCTCCTCCCCCTTAATATTTTCCGACCTCATCGTTAGGTCTCGGTGGTGTGGAAGGATCGCCTTTTCCTTAAAACTAAAATGTATTATTAAAACTTGGTATAAATTCACAAAAAATAATTTTTTTTTTTAAAGATTAGAATTATTCATCGTAAAACTTAAAATTTACATAGTAATCATTCGAAATTATATCCGGTCCATCTTATATATCGTAAATCCATGATTGAGATCCATAATTATAAGTTTTTGTGAAACTATCAATATCTATTGACCACGATAATACAATTTGATAATCTCCTTCTTTGTTCGTATTAAAAATTGGAGACTTTCGGTTATGACATTCGGTCTTTAGTTGTACTATTGATGGTAGTTATTATTGTCCTTTGATATTTATCTTCGATCTCATTGACCGAAAAAAAGGAAGTAAGCGTGAATAAATTAAGAGGTAAACTTAATTTAAATCAAAATAATTATTTTATTTTTTTGGTAATGCTAAATAGATAGAATCAAGGAGGTTTACTTTATTATGGCATCTTTAATATATTTCTTCAACAATTCTTCTGGTATCTGTTCAACGGATATAAAAAAACCTTCAGGGTGTGAATAGATCACTTTCTCATAATCAGAAATTCTGGTAAAATCTACTCTTGGATCATTTTCAAACCTCTTTATTGCTATGCTTCCCTTAACCCTTTTATTTGGATAAACTGCAATTCCTCCCCTTAAATCAGGCCATTTTTCTCTCATCTTATCTTTTATAATACGTACCAACGTGCTAGAATGACCAAGAATATCTGGGCATAATACTGTTTGAACTCCCTCAATTATCTCGAATTCTATTTTCTTATTCACTTCCTCCAGTGTAGTGGTATATTCATCAATTAATTCAAAGAAATGATTCCCGATAATTTCCATGAGTGAGAAAAGAAGATGTCCTTTCTTAATTACCCTCTGTTCTCTAAAATGATCGAGTATCGTCCTTTGAACGAATGAATCTAACACACCCATGATGGTATATGAAATTTCTAATTGCTTTATCACTTCCAATGGTCCAGAAGCATCCTTTATCACAACGTATTTAAGCCATCTGTGAACTTCATTAGCGATTGACCAAGCACCCCAATGTTTTAGCAATAATGAAAGAGTACATTCTTCACCCATTCCCTTTTGATGGTGATCAAAACATTTCTTAGCGGGATCATGAATTTCCCCTACATCAAGCTTCCAGATATTCGGATCCTTGACTTCTGAAGGATCCGGTTCTTTCC
>JAGXNQ010000040.1 GCA_019894955.1 Promethearchaeota archaeon
TGTTTGGATAATATAGAATACATAAAAGATACCGAAATGGGAAACGTGCAGAATTTTTTTAAGCAATATTCGATCGAAATTAATACACAAAATGTTATTGTTGGAATACCGATGTTTATCTTCTATTTTGTTGACCCAACCACCAGAAGGACCACTGAAAGAGCACCTGTTTTGCCATTATTAGTTCAAAATGGTAAGGTTCAGAAGACAAAAGTAACTGATGCGTTTAGGACTAAACTACGAGATCTAATGAATAAAGATAATGCAATGATTAACCTTGTTGAAAAAGGTGGAGAAAAAGGAAATCTGATGGAAATGAAAAACCTCGACACCAGGCTTGAAGAAGCAATTAATGATTTAAGAATAAATAAAATTCTTGGTAAGAAAGAAGCAGAAAGAGCAAAAGAAATTATTTATAATCTAATATGGTAATATTTTCTACTATCTTTTTTTTGTTATCAATCTTTAAAATTCAAGTAAAATAATCCCATAGATTTGATTGTTTTAGTCGTTATTGTTCAATATAGGTCATATGTTGTCCACAACATTTCGGAATTTGTTGATAACCACAAGTAGCCGACTTACAGCAACATAACAAATGACTCTCTTTTAACATCATAGAATGATCACAACAAGATGGAACATCTTTTTCACTCCCACATATTTCACGAATCAGTCTTGCCATTATAGTCATCTCATTGAAATTTATTACATCTATTATTCGCATGAAAATCAGAAATAAAAAATGCTCGTTTTATATAATATAACACAATCTGGATTCCAAATTTTATTTTATAAACACTGAAAAAAAAGAAATCTTTAGATAATAATATATTATCATAAGATAATATTGAAAAAACAAGTATGGAATGATCTGGTATGAAATCATTAATTAGAGTAAGAATGAGTTTAAATGACGCTCATTATGGAGGAAATTTAGTTAGTGGAGCTAAAATATTAGAATTATTTGGAGATGTAGCTACTGAGTTATTAATTAAAAACGACGGAGATGAGGGTTTATTTCGGGCTTATGACAGCATTGATTTTTTAGCTCCTGTTTACGCTGGTGATTACATTGAAGTTGAAGGAGAAATTATTAAAATGGGTAACACTTCAAGAAAGATGATTTTTGAGGCAAGAAAGGTTATTACATTAAAACCAGATATAAGTGATTCTGCGGCCGATCTCTTAAATGAACCTATTATAGTATGCAAAGCAAGTGGAACGTGTGTTGTTCCAAGAGAGAAACAAAGAAAAAAGTAATATGATTTATATGGAAAAGTTAATTGATTCGAAGACAAATCTTTCTTCAACCCTATCATCATGGATACATTTGTTATAGGCATACAGAAGAAGATTTAGATAATGCATTGAAAATGATTGGTGAATCTCTAAAAGAGTGTAAAAGGCTAATGTAATTTTTAATTTATAAATATAAAAAAAATAAGTGATAAAATATTAGATAATAATATAAAAATTTCTCACATAGATGAATAAACTAATAAAAGAGACAAATGTAAGTAAAAAACTGAGTAATTGCATTTTCGTATTAAAACTTCTATTTTCTAATTGCTTATCTTCACTCCTTAAAGAGACCGAACTATCAGGATTCCAAACTTCTTCCATTCTAAACGCTAAAGTCTTAGACGTACCGCTATAAAAGTTAGTTACAGCCGGATCATGTTGAGATAAATTAGCATTTTTATTAACCCTCATTTTATAGTAAACTGAACCTTGTTCCAGCCCTTTAGTCAATAGAATCATAAGAATTATCAATTCAGGGACAATAAGGAAAGCGCTTAAATATGCTATGAACATAAGTGGAACACTACTAATAATAATCCCAATATAGAAGTAATAATAATAGGGTTTTGTGGTTAAAAACGAATAAAGCGCTAAAATAATTAAGCTTGAGATGCTTAATGAAGAAATTATTGTAATAACGTAATTAGGCAACGTGTTGTATATGAAATATGCAAATAGAAAAGTGTGCAGCTCCAATATTATTAAATAACTCAAATTTTTTAAAAAGGATAATTTTCCCTTGAACACTTTTGATTTCTCCTTCTTTTTACAAATTAGTAAAAGCGAATTTAGCTAAGATTATAGAGAAAATCAAGTATATAAATCTTACGTTAAACTCAAAATTGGGAAATTATACACTCTAATTGTTAATCTAGCCTCTCTACCGAGAAAAAAAAGTTACTAATGAAAAAAGGAAATAGAAATCGTTGAGCTACTTAAGAAAGTTGCTGTAAGTAATAAACTAACAATCAGTATTTTCACGTTA
The DNA here is from genome assembly GCA_019894955.1 of Promethearchaeota archaeon. Lineage (GTDB taxonomy): Archaea > Asgardarchaeota > Lokiarchaeia > Sigyniarchaeales > SOKP01 > SOKP01. The sequence goes on from JAGXNQ010000040.1 coordinate 2,291, forward strand.
TAATTTTTATTTTCAAGATTATTATTCCTATTCTTTATTGATGTGGTACTTTCTGGTTGCCGATAATTTATATTTTTAGGAATAAAATCTGTCTTAGTGAGATGAGTAGGTATATTAGTTAAACCAGCTTCATATGTTTTAATATAAGTTTCTCCTATAGTTAGTCCGCGATAAATTAATGTAAGAAGTATGATCAGCTCGGGAACAATAAGTACAGAGCTTATATAAACTACGAAAATAAGAGGAATACTACTAATTATAATCCCAATATAAAAGTAATAATAGTAAGATTTGGTAGTTAAAAAGGAATAGAATGCCAAAGTAACTAAACCTACGCTAGAGATTGAGCTAATAATAATCACGTAATTAAACCATGTATAATATATGAAATAAGCAAATAGAAATGTGTGTAAACTGAGCAGTATAAGATATAATAGATTTCTTAAGAAAGAAAATTTTCCTTCAAACATTAAATAATTCGCTCTCAGTTTTTATTTTTATATTGAATTCAAGAGAACTAGTGTAAATTAGATATAAAAATCTATCGATATTATCAAGAATAAGAACCGATTTCTTAAATCACTCCATTAATAGAAATCTTTTAATTATGATTCAATAAAAGAAATTAAAAAAAAGAGAAGTTAATTTTTTCTATTTTGCACGAATATTCTGAATCTTTTTTCTAGGTACCACCAAATTACTCCACAGGATATACAAACAACCCAATTTGAAATCATTAAACCTGCAGTTGTAAGGATATCATTTTCTGCAATACCAAAAATATTAACAATACCCGAAAAGCCCGGGGCAGTCCAGATAGAATTAAAATTGATATATAGAATTACGTAAAAAAGATCCTGTACCAGATATATATGGAACGTAGCCCTACCAATAGTGGTGAAAAACTTTGCTATCTTATTTTTAGGATTCTTAGGAATTACCTTCAAGATAATCAAGAATATTAAAGCGGAATAGATGAAGGTTAAATAGTTATAATCTCCTCTTACAATGCCAGTACCAATTTCAGTTCCTAATCTGAAACCGAAAAAATCCCATACAATCATGTAGATCAAACTTATGGGGAAGAGTATCCATACGAAACAATTTTTTTTACTGAATAAATCATGATCTCTTGAAAACCAAAATCCCATTCCAATTGCTGAAATATAAAGAAGGATGATATATCTAAAGTATAATTCTCTTTGCCAATCCTCAATAGTAAGTAATTGACCATTAAAGAAGAATAAAAACAAATGAAAGCATATCTCAATTATAAAACACAAAATAAGGGATGTTTTAGGCCATTTAGAGAATGATTTATATAAAATTGGCAATAGAAGTATTGACTGAAAGACGATTGGAATAAACCAATTTCCTGGACCTTCCAAGAGTGATTTTTGATAAACGATATATTCCAAAAACCAATTTTCACTGAATGTGTTAGGGAAATTTGCGCCATATAGGATAAAACCTATAGTTGTCGATACAATATAGAAGATGAAATATGGAAAAATAAACCGCCATATCTTCGTTTTAAAATAATTCCAAGAGTATAATTCTTTTAGGGAAACATTTCCTTTTTTGGCAAACGAATTTCCCATATTAAATCCCATGATTATTAAAAACACTGGAATCGAAGTTCGTTCCCATAATTCTAAACCTATCCCTGGAAGTATAGTATATCCTAATGCATGGTCAATGATAACAAAAGCAATCATAAAAGTCTTCAAAAAATCTACTTGAAAGAAGCTTTTCTTATCATCCTTGATAGTGTCATTTGGATCATCTAATAAAATATTCATTTCATTCAATGTTATTTCACATGAAAAAATAATTACTATATGAGAATATACGTCAATTTATATTATAATATAATTTTAAGCTAATCTTTTTATTTAATTTAAAACGTTATACTAGTGTAAAAAGAGGTTTAGAATGGAAAAACTCATAATAACTGCTGCAATATGTGGAGCAGAAGTATCAAAGGAACAAAATCCTAATATTCCTTATACAATTGAAGAGATAGGGAAGGAGGCAGAATCCGCATATAATGCTGGTGCTAGCATAATTCATTTACATGTTCGAGAGGATGATGGGACACCCACTCAATCAAAAAAAAGGTTTAAAGAAGGTATTGAAGAGATTAAGAAAAGATGCCCAGATGTGATAATAATGCCATCAACTGGAGGTGCTGTTGGAATGACTAACGAGGAAAGATTGCAACCCATCTATTTACAACCAGCACCTCTCATGGCAAGTTTAGATTGTGGTACAATGAACTTCGGAGGTGATGAAATCTTCGTTAACACTGAAACTACAATTAAATATTTTGCAGAAGAAATGAATAACCTTGGAATAAAACCAGAATTAGAATGTTTTGATAAAAGTCATATTGATATGGCTCTCCGTCAATACGTAAAAGGAATCATTAAAAACCCAATGCATTTTAATTTAGTATTTGGAGTTAATGGAGGGATTACCGCCACACCAAGAGATTTGGTTTTTTTAGTTGAAAGTCTGCCAAAAGATTCAACTTATACAGTAACGGGAATAGGAAGACATCAATTTCCTGTAGCTACGATGGGGATAATATATGGAGGTCACATCAGAGTTGGGTTAGAAGATAATTTGTTCCTCTCTAAGGGAAAATTGGCAGAATCAAACGGTCAATTAGTTGAAAAAGTGGTCAGAATCGCTCAGGAATTAGGTAGAGAAATTGCTTCTCCAAATGATGTAAGACAAATACTAAATTTAAAAAAATAAATGGAGTTGAAATAAGAATGTATGATAATTATGCTGAAATTTATGATCTAATATATGAATTTCTCGATTATGAAAAAACTGCTAAAAAAATAAAGAAATTAATATTGAAAAATAAAAGAACGGAAGTAAACACACTATTAGACATAGCTTGTGGCACTGGAAGGCATTTGCATTATCTTAAAAAGGATTTTAAATGTACCGGTGTTGATATTAGTGATCAAATGCTTGATGTAGCACGTAAAAACTATCCTGATATTCGATTTATCCAAGCAGATATGATTGAGTTAGATTTGAAAGAAAAATTCGATGCTATAATATGTCTTTTTAGTTCTATTGGATATGTAAAGACATATGAAAATCTTGAGAAAACTATAATTAATTTTGCTAATCATTTAAAACAGGGTGGAGTTGTTATAATTGAACCTTGGTTAACAAAATCTAATGCTATTGCTGGATTAGCCAGTATGACTACTTATGAAAGTGATGATATTAAAATTGCACGGCAATGTGTAACGAAAATCGCAGGGGATATAACACCTTTCGAAATGCATTATATGATCGCCAAAAAGAATGAGGATGTTATCTATTTTAAAGACCATCACGAATTAGGTTTATTTGATACTGATAAAACGATACAGATGATGGAAGAAGCTGGTATTGAAACAAAATATTTAGATAAAGGGCTGGAAACAGAAAGAGGCTTATTTATTGGTGTAAAGAAGAAAAATTCTTATTAGTGTTAATATTGTAAAGAACGCGAGATATAAAGCTTAAATTCTTTTTTCTTTTTCTCTTCTCTCTTTTATGCTAATATAAATATATAGAGCAATTAAAACTCCAGTAGCACCAACTAGTGAATAGATTGAAGCAAAAGCAATAGGATTATTAAAGGGGTTATTCGGATTGGTTGAAAAAATAAAAATTTCTTCATAATCAGAAAATAAATCGCTATCAGAATCTTTATTAAGTGGATTTGTACCATGTATATTAATTTCATCTCCATCGTGTATTCCATCATTGTCCGTGTCTGAATTATATTTATCGGTGAGATACACATTTTCCTCATTATTATCGGATAACCCATCTTCATCTGAATCGACTCCGAATTTGATTAAACATAAATTAGAATAAGCGCTTCCAAAACTACGAGTTACACCAACAACATAAATATTTTCATAAAAATCGATTGCAATTGCTTTTCCATAATCATAATTAGATCCTCCCCAAAAATATGTCCATATTAAATTACCTTCAGTGTTTAACTTCAAAAGGCAAATGTCTTTTTCGCCATGACCATAACTATTTGTATCTCCAAGCAAATATATATTTCCAGTAAAATCAATGACAAGATCATGAATATAATCATATGAATTTCCTCCCCAGGAAAAATTCCATTGAAGTACACCTAAACTACTGTATTTAAGTAAAAAAATATCATAATCTTGATTAGAGTCTTGAAGTTCGTCTCCAACTATAAATATATTTCCAGATTGATCAACAATAATTTTTTTAATAGAAAAATAATCATTAAAATTCCTAGTACTACTCCACAATAGATTCCCTGAATTGGTATACTTTAATAAAACCAAAGAGTTGTAGGATTTTCCTACAATATATATATTATTATCATTATCGAGGGTTAATGACGCTCCCCAATCCTCAATTCCGGAGTCCCATGCTAATTCCCACTCGGTCACTCCTGTTAAATTTAATTTTGTAATATAAAAATCATGATCTTGGCTTTTATTGATCCCAAAGAGGTAAAAATTTCCATATTGATCCATTTCCATGCTTTGACTGAAAAAACTTACTTGTTCATTTAAATATATTACATCTTCAATAATGGCATCCTTATTTAATTTCAATATTTCATAACTATTGTTGGAGCAACCAAGAATATAAATAAAAGAATCAAATAATTCTAATGTATATCCAAAATCATTATATTCTGAGCCCCAAATACAACTCCAATTAAGAGTTCCTGAACTATCAATATTCATTAAAAAATAATCGCGTCCTGTAAGATAATAGTGATTTTGATTACTTCCAGTGATATATATATTTCCAGAATTGTCCAAAGCAAGGTCATTTGGGGATGGGCTTTCCATGATACTCCAGATATTCTCCCATTCATAGGCTACATTGTTAGATACTTTAGGAATTTCTTGATTTGAATATGTGTGATGATGATTGATAATCAAATTGATATTGTAAAAAATCAGTAAAAAAATAAAGAATAAGAGTAACCCAGATTTTTTGATTTTAGTAAATTGTTTTTCATATTGCATTATGTAGGTTACCTCGTAAAAATTCTCCATTTGATGGTGTTATTAATAAAATAATTTGAAGTATAGCTACAATTCGAAAAATATATCGAAATTCCATATTTATTATTATTAAATAAATTGTTGTTAAAATCAATCATATTAGATTCATAGACATAAGCTCCTTCAATGTTATATTTCAATTCACAATCAGTTACATTAATATTTGTACAATATAGCAATTGAAATGCTCGATTTAGGTTGTTATTTAATTCAATATCACTTACTCTACTTTCATTACAATTAAATAAATTAAGTGCATAATTAACATTATTTAAATTTAGCTTCTTTAGCGTAATATTATTGCAATTTACGAAAAAGATCTGTCCATAGATATCTGAATCAGTTATATTGATGTTATTCAAATCTCTGAAAAAAGCTAATTTTTTCCCGTTTACTTTATTATTTTCAACCGTGATGTTATTCAAAATGGAATTCGAAAGGTATAATCCAGAACCGATAAGAGTATTATTTTCAATATGACAATTTGCTGAAGTTATTCTTAATGCATCATATATATCATATCCATCACTTTCTTTAAATCTAATTTTGTTATTTAAAATCGCAGTTTCCTCGGAATAAGAAATTTCAATACCAATCTGCACGTTCTTTAAAATGTTATTCTCAATTATCGAATTTGGACTATTAAATATATATATACCCTCTCTATAGTTAATGAAAGTATTATTAGAAATAATTCTTGTACCTAGACACTTGTTATGAGTGTGTAATTCCATGCCATGACCAATTGGAATCGATTTGCTTCCTATACACGTGTTATTAATTATTTTAATATAAGAGCTGTTTAGACTATATATGTTAATCGCTCCATGAGCACCATTCAAGATATTATCTCGAATAACAATATAATCTGATGTATAATCTATATTTATAGCATAACTTGAAGAAGTTAAAATTGTTAAATTTTCAATTATAAATGGATCTTCTGCTGTACCAGAGCCAGGGATTCCATATCGTTCATAATCATCGTGGGAATTTATCCATATACCCTCAGTTTTATTTGTTGGATAATCAATTATCTGATAAAAAAAATTCTGTATTAATTGTGGACCATAAGAGAAGTAAAATATGCTTAAAACAATTATAACACATAAAATACTATAAATCCCATCCGGAACTTTTCGTTGTTTACTTTTATAGATTAAAGATATAATTCCTATTCCAATAAAGATGCTTAAAATCAATAATATTGGGAAGATGAAAAATGTATTAGGATTGGCTGAAATACCAATTGTTCTATCAAATTTAGTTGATTCCATATCCGGATCATCATTTAAAAAGACTAAATACCAATCTCCCTTATAAGGAACTCCAAAATGACCTTTTTCTTGAGTGTATGTCCCATCCGAAACAAGATAATAATCAAAATAGGAACTATTTAAAATAAACTTTTGATAGTTAGATTTGGTCATTACTACTACCTTAATACTTATATCTGGATTATGACTTTTAAAATACCAATCAATTCCAAATTTTTGATCTAGGGTGAAACTATGATAAAAATATCCTTTATATTCAAGGGTAGAACCATAATATCCATTGACAGAGGAATGGATATCAGATTCACCATTTTTATTTTGAGGCTTACCAAAATAGCAAGCGATTAAAAAACAGATTATAATAGAAATTAATATTAAAACTAACTTTTGTTGCGACTTCATGAATTAAAATTCTACAAGATTTTTATCATTAATAACATAAAAGATCAGTCGAACTTATAAATCTTATTAGCTAATTATCATTAATGATTGCGTATGCATTATTTAGTACAACTGTTCTTTCGGTTCTAACTTGGATAATATATTTCCCATTAATTTTCCATCCTTCAATAATTAAGGGTTCTCTAGGGTATACAACATTAGCAAATCGCACTCTAAATTCTTTAAAACGAGAAACATCACTTCCACAGATATTATGTACGATTGCTCGTGTTGTAATACCATAGGTGCTAAAGCCATGTAAAATTGGCATTTTTTGTCCACCCCGTTTAGCTGCTTCAGGATCGATATGAAGAGGATTACGATCACCATTAAGGCGGTATAAAGCTGCTTGATTTTTCTGTGTTTGATAGTTTTTACTGAAATTGGGTTTTTTATCCACAGGTATTTCTAAAATTTCTGTTTTTGGACCCCGATCGCCCCCAAAACCACCCGCTCCCAAGTAAAAGAATACAGATTTCACTTCAAATAATGGCTCTCTATTTGATATCAAACCAGTAAAAAGTACATGAATTGCAGCGCCTTTTCCTTTATTACAAATGTTAATCACTTCACTAAAACAAATAATTTCTCCTTGAGGTTTAAAGGATTTAAAAATTTTCACTGATTCCTCACCATGAATAAACTTAGGGAATATAATCTTCCCAAGGTTAGGAAAATCCACTCCACGAGCAATGGTCGCAAAACTGGGAAACACTTACTTCTTCTGTTCCAGTACCAGGGATTCCATAACGTTCATAATCATTATGTGAATTTATGAATAATCCATAAGTATTGTTTTCTTATTCCTATTTTTGAATGGTAGAAAAAATTCTTATTAAAGTTAATATTGTAAAGTTTACATCAGCGTATTTTAGAGATAAAATTATGAAAAAAGGTACATTATACGGAACACATAGAGTCCTTGATCCTAAAGGATCATTACCTCAACCAGCTTTAAAAATTTCAAATGATATGGAAATATATGATAATGAGATTTTGATTGATGTAGACTTTTTAAATATCGATTCTGCCAGTTTTACACAATTAAAAGACGAAGCAAATGGAGATATGGAGAAGGTAAAAAACAAAATTATTCAAATCGTCGATCAAAGAGGTAAAATGCAAAATCCAGTCACTGGGTCGGGAGGCATGTTAATTGGAAGAGTAAGAGAAATTGGACCAAAATTGATTAATAAAATAGATTTAAAGGTTGGCGATAAAATTGCAACTTTAGTTTCGCTCTCATTGACGCCCCTAAAGATTAACAAAATAAGAAATATAAATCTTGATATTGATCGTGTTGAAATAGACGGAAATGCAATTCTTTTTGAAAGTGGAATATATGCAAAACTTCCCGAAGATATGGAAGATACTCTCGCGTTAGCCGCTCTTGACGTAGCGGGAGCCCCTGCTCAAGTAAAGAAATTAGTAAAACCTGGAGACAATGTTCTAATATTAGGCGCTACTGGTAAATCTGGATTAATGTGCTCTTGCATGGCAAAACAAATGGTAGGTCAGGAAGGAACAGTAATCGGTCAAGCTAGAAATGAAAATCGAGCTCAATTCCTCAGTAGAACCAAATTTTGTGATAAGGTTATAGTTGCAGATGTTTTAAATCCAATCAAAGTTTTAGATGAAGTTCAAATAAAATTTGGGAAAGAAGTTGATATCACCATTAATTGCTTAAGCATTCCCAATACAGAATTATCATCAATATTGCCAACTCGAGATGGAGGGATTGTATACTTCTTTTCCATGGCAACCAGTTTCACTAAAGCTGCTTTAGGAGCTGAAGGTGTAGGTAAAGATGTAACTATGATAATCGGCAATGGATACACAAAAAATCATGCTGAAATTACTTTAGATTTACTAAGAAGTTCAGATAAATTAAGAGCAATATTTGAAGAGAAGTATGTATAAAAAAAATGAGTTTAATTCTTAAAACAAGTATTGTAATACGGTGGGTAGGAGATAGAACAGCTTATTTTTATTTAAAGAGTGTAAATGCTCATTTCTGTGAATCATAATGGACTATGAAAAGAAGATTGTAGTTAATTATAATTTTTCTTTAAAGCTTGGTAGGTTTTAGGACCACCTGAAAAGGGACATACTTTTAGGCAAATTGAACATCCCATAGATTTGCCAAAATATGGAAAACATTTCTCTTTATCTATACAGGTTCTCATCGCTCCAATCCCTTTTATGTTTTCAATTGAAACAACTTTTTCATCAAATATTGCATCAGCAGGACAATTTTTTTGGCAATTTCCACAGGATTTACAATATTGTTCAATCCAATTATGTTCATCATTATCAGTGTATTCAAATAGTTTTTCTTCAATGAATATTGGAGATAGGCGTTGTCTTTGGATGAAATTTCTGTAATTTCTTTATTACTAATCGAATTCATTATAATTATACATCTTTTTTTTGTTAATATATATCTCTAAATAGGAAAAGATTTCAAATCTCTTTCAAAGCTACTTGTTATAATAGTATACCACTCCCTTATCCCTGATTTTTAAGATAAATTAGATAAATTGATTACTAGATTATATGGACTTTTTAGTTTTTAAATATATTAATTCTTTGTTATAAGAGTAAAAAATCAGAAGAAATTCTATTTTGCCCTTAGAATAATAAGATTATTTAAAATGGGGGTATTCTCCCACCTAAACCTTAACAATTAGGAATCCTTAATAAAAGTAGATATTAAATTAAAGTTGAACCATGAGAGTAAATAGACGAAAAGAATTATTTAGCGATGTTTCTGATGCTGATTGGAAGAGCTGGAAATGGCAATTTAAGAACAGAATAACTAAATTAGAGGAATTGAAGAAATATCTCCCTTTAACCAAAGAAGAAGATGATCCGAAGATCTTAGAAACACTTCGGATGGCAATAACACCTTATTATCTTAGTTTAATTGATCCCCACGATCCCTATGATCCTATTCGGAAACAAGCCGTTCCAACGATTCACGAACTAAAGAGATATCCGAGTGATTTGGATGACCCCCTTCATGAAGATATAGATTCACCCGTACCTGGTTTAACCCATAGATATCCCGATCGTGTTCTATTTTTGATTACTGAAAATTGCTCCATGTATTGCAGGCATTGTACAAGGCGGAGATTCGCTGGTCATCATGATAAAGCACCACCAGGATCACAAATCGATAAAGCAATAGATTACATTAGAGAAACACCTAAAATAAGAGACGTTCTTATATCAGGTGGAGATGCAATGCTGATCTCGGATAAAATATTAGAAGAAACTTTAATTAAGTTAAAGGAAATACCTCACGTAGAAATAATACGTCTCGGTTCTAGATCTCCCGTCGTGATGCCTCAAAGAATCACATCAGAACTATGTGAGATGCTTAAGAATTATCATCCTATATGGTTTAATACTCATTTTAATCACCCTAATGAAATTACCGAAGACTCAAAAAGAGCTTGTGAAATGCTAGCAAATGCAGGTATTCCTCTCGGAAATCAATCAGTTCTATTGCGGGGTGTTAATGATTGCATCCATGTAATGAAGAAATTGGTTCAAGATTTGGTCAAAATAAGAGTAAGACCTTATTATATTTATCAATGTGATTTGTCAGTCGGACTTGGACATTTTCGCACGAGTGTTGCGCAAGGTATTGAAATTATCGAAGGTCTACGAGGTCATACATCTGGTCTTTGCGTTCCCACATTTGTTGTAGATGCTCCAGGTGGAGGAGGTAAAATACCTGTAATGCCGGATTATACAATTTCTCAAGGAAATAGTCGAGTAGTCCTAAGAAACTTTGAAGGCGTCATTACCACTTATGAAGAACCTACGGATTATTTAGCAGGTTGTCATTGCGAAGAATGTGAAAAACAAATCGGTGTATCGGCATTATTGAGTGGCCAAAAGGTAACTATTGAGCCAGAAGATTTAGAAAGAAATATTAGGAAAAGAAGTATGTCCAAATGAAAAATCATTGATTTACTTTTTAATTTCCCCATATTGCAATACAAATTTTTGATTGTATTCCTTAATTGAGCGTAAATAATTAATTTTCAAATCTTTCTCTTGACTTGTAACAACTGAGACATTTAAATTTTCATTTGCATATTTTGTAGGTCCCTTTTCTCTCATTCTCTCAGCAATAAATGAAATATGAGACTTAATCCTCTTTTCAATGTATTTATTTCCAAAAGAAATTACTTTTTGAAAACGACCTTCAATGGTCTCTTTAAGATTCTTATCAACTTCATAACCAACACTATTTCTCTCTGAAACCATTGCAGCCAATGAACTCGTTCCAGTGCCAAGAAAAGGGTCAAGAATCGTGTCATTTCTTACTGAAAACATGTTTATTAATCTAAACGCCAGTTCGAAAGGGTAAGCTGCACTTCTTTTGCGAGTTTCCTTATCGTTTAGTCCTTGTGAAATTCCTTTAAAATTCCATACATCTGAAAACCACATATTTCTTTCTTCCCAAAAATATGCGCTTTCCCTTCGATTTTCCTTTTGAGTTTTTATTTTAAACTCTCTCTTTTCACCCTTACGAAATATCAAGATATACTCATGTTCTAATGTAATATATGCTCCAGGTGGAAACATTCCTGACCCCATGAATTTATTTGGAGCATTTGTTTGTTTCTTCCATATTATCTCAGGTAAATTTTGGAAACCAAGTTTTTGAAATGTCTGGATAATTCTTGAATGAGAGGGAAATAGTTGAAAATTATTATTGATAGTACGTGTTGCATCTCCAATATTGATGCACACAATTCCTCCAAGTATTAAAATCCTATATAATTCTTTCCATACTTTATCAAGCTCCTCATGCATTTTTTCAAAAGCTAATAATCCATCTCCAACTTCCAATGCTGCTTTAATCTCTTTTTTTTGTAAGGAAAAAATCTCATCCCACATTTCTATCATTGGATATGGGGGTGATGTAATGACTAAAGCTATGGAATTATCTTCAACTTCTTCCATTTCTTGAGATTTCTTATAAAAAACCTTATGATGGGTTGACATGAAATAATTAATCTATAGAGGAACTTAAGAAAAAAAAAGTTAATTATAAAAAAAATAATAAGAGAGTTAAAAATACGCTAGTATTAAACCTGTATATAGAAAAAACATTCCAATTCTTAACAGAATTTTAACAGTTCTATAATAGGTTTTTTCAGCTTTCATTTTATAAGTTAGAAGTGCAGCTATCCCAAGAAGAATGACGGTAATGATCATTAGTATCATATAAAATATCATGCTTAGCATATACACGAAATTTGGGATGAATGGAAGGATGAGTAGGAGTATAACTACCAAATCTAAGATAATTGAGATCTTCTGAGTTTTTTCTACTCCTAAAGTAGAGGCAAGAGAGAATGCACCTGCTCTATTGTATTTTTTTTCATTCTTGCTTTCATTTATCAAATCCTTGGAGAATTGCAATAGAAAAATAGCTCCAAAGAATATAAAAATCGAGATTGGTATCATGCTACCATTAATTGCTGCTCCATAAATTATTCCTAACGAAAAAGATAAACTTATGAGTATATTAGCAAGTAGGTTCTTTCTATTCCATGTTTTACCGTAGAATACTGAAAGAAACCATGCAACACCAATAAAAGCTAAAAGGAATACATTCAATACGTCTAAGTTGTAGCGAATTGTATGGACTATTGATGTGATAAATGCTGCAACATATAATACTGCACTGCTTATTTCTAACTTTTTAGATTTTAGTGTCTTTCTCTCATCAGGAGATTCTTCAATCTTGAGAATTAATGCTACTAACATGCCTGAACACGCTATTAAAAAGTAGATAGGTAGTCCAAAGTAAATATTTATAGTGAATCGACCGAATCCGACATCCCAACGAGTAATTAGTATTCCAATGAATGCCAAAACGCCCCCTTTAATCCAATTAAACATTTTCATTCCATACATATAGTCTTTTTTATTCATTTTATTCACCTATTAAATCATATTTCTGTATATGTCCTCGTAGCATTTTCAAAATCGAGTACTAATTTCATGTTTAAGTATTCTATAGTTGTTCTTAAGGTGTTAAATTCTTGATGGCAGAAATCATTGTCAAATCTAGCATAAGATCCTAAGTCAATAGGTACCCCACCAACAGTCATAGGTCCATTCCACGCAACTTTTACTAAACCTTGAGTAGGAGACACATATTCTATAGTATATCCAACAGCTAAATGTTGTACACTTACTCGTGTTGCTAATAATGAAGATGTGAAATTCTCGAATGTACCATAATCATCAATACTCCCAAGTTCCACAATATATGCATTTTTTCTTCCTGCTGTTCTAAATTCATAAAGTGATTCCTGTATTTGTGGTTCATCAGAATATAGAGCAATGTACCCATCTAATCTTTTTCCAAAAATCCATTTTCCTTGCTGGATTACTTCATCGAATGCCCATATAGGGAAATAAGTTGTTATAAAAGGTTGAAATTCTAAAATCAGATATACTAATTCTAGAATTAAAGACTGGGAAAGGCGATCATATTGAATTATACCAACGTTTTTATGGAGTGTTGCGCGTGGATTAAACCCTCCTACGTAATCCTCCATCCTAAATCCACCATGGGAATTAGTAAAGATGTAAGCGTATTCATCTAAAGAGGCCTGCCATATAAATTCTTGATATCCTCCCATTCCTTTCTGATGATCTTGCGCTCCAGAAAGTTGATAATGTGGAGTTCTGTAAGTATAAGTGTTTGCTTCCTCAAGAACACCTCCTCTTGTAGCTTCCTCGAGAAATGCACAAAGATCTGATAGACTCATTCCGTAAATATCTGCTGCTATTTTTAATAAATCTATAAGCATTTCATCATTGAATACTGTATTATATCCAAGGTTATAATATTCCGTTAAATTTAATGAGGGTTCAATAGTCTCACCTGTAAAAACCGCGGACATTGGCCACCAAAACATCATATCGTCTTCAGATTCAAAACCAAATCCATGAGATTGTCCATCTGCTATGTTAATGCCATTTCTATCCCTATGCTCATTGTAATCTAATGTCGCATTAGCTATTGCTTCTAATATGTGAGGAGGAGTATATTTATCACTTGTAACTAAAGCTACTGCTGACATGCTACTACCTGCATTTGGATCATGATATCCAACGCCTAGTAATATCCAAGCAGTTTCTGCAAAAGAAGCTCGCGAAGGAAATTCTGTTAGACTTGTTCCAACTTTTTTTCCATCATCTGTACGACCGTTAGTTGTGGCATAAGATCCTTTGAAGTAATTGTTCGCAAAATCGAATGCAAAAAGATCAACCAACATCGCTGCTTTGGAAGCGGTATCATTATCTTGAGCAAACTCAACCAAATTCAGCAAAGGCATTAAATCTTCTTCATAATAAATGTCCGAATGCCATTCTGAGAATCCAAAACGCGCCCGCCAATCCATCCATCTATTTACTAATGGTAATGCATGTTCTACATGTTGCGTTCCATTCATACCAGAATTTGTAAAGGTCTCATTAGGATATAGTTGTCCAGCCAGTAATTCACATGAATGAAATAGTATCATGTGGTTCTCAGTCCACATTATCATATCGGAAGGTCCTGGTTCTGTAAACCAATATTTAAAATCGAGAATAGCATCTTTTAGTTGTTGTTTAAATGTTGGGTCTAAAACTTTAGTAATATTATCAAGATACATTGTTCTTAATAATCCACCCATACTAAAATCTGCAGTATCTTGTCTATTGTTTATTTTACTTAACGAACTCATAAATGAAGCCTCATTCACCGAAGTATTCAAATAAACCCGAGTTGATTGAGCATGGAATCCATCACTCTGATTACTATCTTGTAAATAAGTATTTTTACGATCTTCATATCCCATGGTAGCATTAATAATGTCGCTCAATTTTCTATAAGAGTCTGGTAAATCATTTTTCCAACTCCTTCGGATATCGATCGGATTAGGAATAACTCCAATAATTGTAGGAATTACAATCAAAATTGAGATAACTAAGATGGTTGTAATATGCTTTTTATTAATTGCTTTCATATTTTTATCCAATTATAAATAGATTGTACTAAATTTGTAATGAAAATTTATAATACTTTCTATTCAAATGGATTCTAAATCTGATTAATTATAATTAGATTCATTCTTTCTTGATCATATAATTATTAGAAATCGATCATCACAATCTCTTATTATGGATTTCAACGAATTAATCAAAAGTGAGTTAAAAAAATACAAAATAATTTCAATTATTGGTCTAGCTAAGAATGTAAGTAAGACTACAACGTTAAATCATATATTGCAAGTATTAAAAGGAAATTACCAACTTGGCCTTACTTCAATTGGACGTGACGGAGAAAAATATGATGCTATAACTAGTCTACCTAAACCGCGCATATTTATTGAAACCGGAACGATAATTGCTACTGCTCTCCAAAGTTTACGAAATAGTGAGGTTAAATCAGAGATAATTAAAAAAACTGGGATAACTACACCGATGGGTGAAATTCATATTGCTAAAGCATTAAATAGTGGTTTTATTGAGATTGCAGGACCTTCAATTAATTCAGAATTAAAGCAAGTATGTGATGATTTACTTAATTTCGGTTGTGATTTAGTGTTAATTGACGGAGCTTTTGATAGACGTTCATATGCTTCTCCTTTGATATCTCAGGCTACAATATTATCTACAGGAGCATCAGTTTCAAGAGAAATTCAAGAAGTAATTAATATAACGCAGCATACAGTGAACTTACTAACATTAGAAAATGAAGAAAATATTCAAATAATTAATTTGGCAAATAAAATCATATCCAAAGCAAAAGTTGGGATTATTCATAAAAATAATTCAATCAAAATTTTAGATCTACTGACAGCGTTGGATTCTGTCGAAGAAATTTTGGACCAGCTTAATGATGATGCAATCTTCCTTGTGATTAATGGAGCCGTCACGGATGAATTTATTGAGGATTTGATTAAAAAGTCAGATATCTACAAAAGAATTACAGTAATAGTTTCCGACGCTACAAAATTATTTTTAAGTAAGAGCGTATTTGAGAAATACTCAAAAAAAGGGGGTTGTATAAAGGTTTTGGATAAAATTAAAATAATTGTCATTACGATCAATCCAACTTCGCCTTTAGGTTATGAATTTGATAAGTTAAAATTCTTAAATGAATTAAAACAAGGAATCACTATCCCTATTTTTGATCTCGGACCGAGTAAATACTAAAATATAATTTGGTTATATTACTAAGTATATTATAATTTTTAGAAAAGAAAAATTCTTTTTGAGGTTATTATAACATTGAAAGCAATAAGCAAGCTAAATTTGAACTTTGAATTAGTTGAAAAAGCAAGGAACATAGCCAAAATAATTGCTAATGATAGTCAAACTTTTATAAACAATCATACCACAACTACAATTGAGAGAACTATCTGTCGATTATTAGGGATTGATGGAACTGATGAATTTGGAGTTCCACTACCCAATATCGTTGTAGATCATGTTATAAAAACAGGACAGATAAATAAAGGTGTTGCATTGTATCTTGGGAACGCGATTATATCCACAAATTTATCCCCTCAAAATATCGCAGAAAAAATTAGTAAAAATAAATTAAACATCACCGATTTTCCAAGAGGGAGTTTATCTGAGATAAAAGAGGCATTATCATCCATGATACAAAAAAATTTAGATATTATTAGACGAAACAAACAAAAAAGAGAAGAATTAATTGAGAGATATGGAGAAAAAGTCGAACCTCTAATTTACATTATCGTTGCCACAGGGAATATTTTTGAAGATATAATCCAAGCTCAAGCAGCTGCCAGACAAGGAGCTGATGTAATAGCTGTCATTCGATCTACAGGTCAGAGTTTATTAGATTATGTCCCTTATGGTAGCACAACTGAAGGATTTGGAGGGACGTATGCAACGCAAGAAAATTTTCGCCTAATGAGGTCAGCATTAGATAAAGTCAGTGA
>JAGXNQ010000041.1 GCA_019894955.1 Promethearchaeota archaeon
CTGTCGTTTATTGCGAAGGCTTTGCACGGCGATTATTGCCCTTGAAGGTAAGGTTACCGCTTCCTCGAATGTCATACTTGCCGGTTTTAGCATTAATGCTTTTTCAGGAACACATTTATACTCAGCAAAAGCACCAAAACCATGCATTGATAAATCCGTGAGTATTTCATCACCTATTTGATACTGTATTACGTTTTTGCCAACCGCTTCAACTTTCCCCGCTATATCCGTTCCAAGTATCTTGTCTTTTGGTTTCAGAGGGCCTCCCATACGGACTATGAATGTTCCTCTCAGGTATTCTAAGTCATCTTCATTTACGGATGCTGTATGAATTTTTACAAGTACTTCATCATCCTTAGGAGTAGGTTTTTCTACATCCTTGAGCTGAAGAACATCTGGAGACCCATATTTCTCACGTACAATTGCTTTCATAAGAGTTATTCAACTTTTATTACTATATTTCCCGTTTTCTGCCCTGATTCAACATATCTGTGAGCCTCGGCAGTCTGTTCCAGCGGATAGCGTCTATCTATGACCGATTTTAGCTTCCCCACCTCAATAAGTTCATTGAGGAATAGTAAATCTTCAGTACTTTGTTTTGTCATCTCTGTTATTACTTTTTTGCTGCTTGTCTTAGAAATCCATTTCCCTCGAATCATCATTGATAACTTAGGGTTGGCTACAAGATAGAATCCATTTTTCTTTAGGGATCTTATACAACCTGAAAACGAACTCTTGCCTACTATGTCAAAAATAACATCATAAGTCTCACCGCTTTTGGTGAAATCTTCTTGAGTGTAATCAATAACCTTATCAGCACCAATGGAGCGCAACATATCCAATTTATTCGTGCTATCCACGGCAGTCACTTCAGCCTCGAACAATTTGGCTATCTGTACTGCCATGGTCCCTATGCTTCCACCCGCACCATTAATCAAAACTTTTTGCCCGCTCTGAATATTTCCTTTTCTAAGAAAATGTAACGCCTCAAGGCCCCCAACAGGAACAGAAGCGGCTTCAGCGTAGGTCATATTGACCGGCTTTATTGCTAAACATCCTTCCTCAGGCAGACATACGTACTCGGCATAAGCACCAAAACCAATACCGGTAGTTGCAAAAACTTGGTCACCTTTCCTAAATAGTTTTACATCATTACCTACTACTTCAATTTCCCCGGATAGCTCTTGCCCTAGTATATTATTTCTTGGTCCTCTGAAACCAAGTCCTATTCGCATGGGGAGCCATAATAATATAGTGATAGGGATTTTCCCTCCTCGAATTTCACAATCCCCCGTTGTTACTGTTGCCGCATAGATTCTTATCAGTACTTCATTGTCCTTGGGAGTAGGTTTTTCTACCTCTTTGAGCTGAAGTACATCCGGAGGTCCGTATTTTGTGCATACAATCGCTTTCATTTTCTTATCTAATGATGGTGAATTATCAGGATTTATGATTTCATTATTTTTATTTTCCATTTTTTACACCATTTTAGTTTTTTATTATTGGTTTGAAACTTTGAAATATAATTTTTTTAAACTTTTTTCCTTCACTATCTTCATCATATACATAATTACAAACAGAACATCAATATTTTGCCATTAGTTTCACATTCATCTTATAATTAATATTTCTCTTCTGGTATAGTCAGATATATGAAAAAATAAAGTTTGAGCATATAAATTATTAAAACAAATCAAAATGTCAAAATTTTAGACTTCTAAATCTAAATTTACTAAAGGTATCCATCCGTCTTCCCCTTTTATATTAACAACCCATGCCCAACCACTTTCTGTTTCTTTTATTTCGACAGAGTCTCCTTCGAATGCTGAAATTTCAATTGCATTATAAGAACGGATAAATTGATATTTTCCGGGGTTATTATCAATTTGGCGAAGAAAAACTTTTGGAGCCCACCCATTGACTCCATCTTTATTTTTACAATAAATCCACCCTTCCCATTGAGTAGGTCTTTCTTCACCTTGTACAAATTCCCCTTTTTTCGCTTTGAAAGGATTTAAAACATCTGACATATGAGATTTTTTAACTGTTGCTTTCATGATACCACAAAATCATTTATAAATTATTTTTACTTTATCCTTCGCTTTTTTCTGTATCACTTCTTTTCCAATATTTACGATTCTCTGTGCTAGATCTGAAATCTTCCACTTTTCATATCCTTTAACATATGTCAAGAATGTGTCTTGTAATGGATCCCGCCATTTCAATGGGATGTTAGTAGATCCTAACAGTGCTCCTAAAATTGCTCCTAAATTTCCACAATTACAGTCAGTATCAAGACCCATCATTGCTGAGATGCAAATTGACTTCCCAAGAGGATCTTTATCCTCTTTTCCATAAAGGAGTGATAAAATAATAATTCCAATATTTGGTAATACGTGTACTCCAGATGAAGTAGTGAGATATCTCTGTCTTTTTCTACTCAAGAGAGTTTCTGACTTAGATCCAGTAACTCCAGTTATTTTTAAATCGTTTTTTCTCACTTCATCCCAATATTCTATCAATTTTTCTCTTCCTGCTCTGAAATTATTTGGATGCTCGTCATATATTTCAATAGCTTTTATTATCATTTGGGTATACAAACTATTAGCAAAGTCAGGAATGTATTTCAGAGAATTTTCAATGAGAGTCCTGACATTATTTTCAAAAAAAGCATTTGAGATTAGAGTAGCAACATATACTTCTCCTTCAATACCGATGCTTGCATGAGAAATTGAAGCATCAATTTCAGCATAATCCTTAGCAATTTCAGGAATCCCTGGAGTAATTTGACCCCAAATATCTGCTCTCATTTGTGCTCCTATTGCATCATAATATATATTATTGAACAATCCAGATAGGGGAGGAAATATTCCAGATCTTAAATTCTGTAAGGCTATATACTCTGCTGTAAAATTTAAATCATAAAGAAGTTCTACCCATTCTTTTGAGATATTTTTAGCTGAAACTTCAATACCGTTCTTTTCTAAAGCAATTAATGCACATATTTCATACATCTCATCATCATTCACGTAATTTAAATCGATTGGTTCAGGAAAATAAGTTATTTCACCATACTTTTCTTGAGCTATAGCAGAATCCATAAATTCTACCGGTGCCCCTACAAAGTCTCCAGCAATTCTACCTTGCCATGAACCTAATACTTTATTGTAATATTCATCTATAGAAATTTCTTTCATTCTTTTCATCTTTAACTTAAGTAAAATTAATAACTCTTAAATTTTAAATCCTATTTTTTTTATATATTTACTATTAGGATAAGAAATATGTATAATAAAAAAATCCCTGTAATTCTTGACACCGATATAGGGCTCGATATTGATGACACTTGGGCACTGGGCTTTTTATTAAAGTGTCCTGAATTAGATGTTAAATTAATTACAACGTCATCTAATGATACATTACTTAAAGCTAAACATGTTGCTAAATTTCTTGAAATCATGGGACGAACTGATATCCCTATAGGGATAGGACCTAAATCAAATAACAAAAAAGGTTGGTTATATCCTTGGATTAAAGATTATGATATTTCAAGATATCCTGGAATAGTTCTTAATAATGGTATAAAGGCTTTATGTTCCACGATAATCGACTCTTCTGAGCCAATAACACTTATCAGTATCGGACCTTTAGAAACAATCGCAGGAGCACTTAAAGTGAATCCTAGCATTACAGAAAATTCTCGTTTTGTTGGTATGCAAGGGAGTATTCGCATTGGATATAGGGGTTCAAATAGAATTCTCCCGGAATATAATGTAAAAAAGAATATAGCCGCATCTAGAGAAGTTTTTCAGGCATCATGGGAGAAAACTATTACTCCCTTGGATACATGTGGAAATATTGTACTCTCTGGAGAATTATTGGAACGATTTAATGCGTGCGATAATGCTCTAGTTAGTACAATTAAAGAGAATTATGAAATATGGAAAAAGAAATTTTTTCCTAAAGTATTTCTAATAAAAAATGAAACTTCAGTTTTATTTGACGTCGTGGCTATCTATCTCGGATTCTCTGAAGAATTGCTTAATATTGAAGAATTGAATATTGAGATTACAGATCGTGGATTAACTGAAATTAGTGAAAAAGGAAATCTGATACGTTGTGCCACTTCCTGGAAAGATAAAGAAGAATTTAAAAAACTACTTGTTGATCGGCTCACGAATTAACTTTTTATAAAATCTTCGTTATCCTTTACTTAATTTACATTTTAATTCAAAATGAAGTCATTGACAAAATGATTCTAATAAACCATATAGCTTAATTATCAAGAATATTTACTAATATCAAAAGTAAATACTGATTAAACCCATGAATTCTTTAGATAAGATTTCTGAACTAAAAGAGCAAAGTATGTGGAAAATGATTCTATTTTCTACTGGTTATTTTTTAAATACATATCTCATGATTGCCTTCAATAATTTTGTGTGGACGTATTATGAAGGAGAATTAGGTTTAATTAATATTATTTCGTTATGGCCAATATACATGGCAATAGCTAATACTATTTATACAATTTGGAGCATGTTAACTAACCCTTTTATAGGATTTCTTACTGATAAACCATTAAAATGGACTAAACGATGGGGTTTTCATACACCCTGGGTTATAATAGGAGGTGTTCCTGTAATTATCCTTTTTTTCTTATTATTCACTCCTCCAATAACCGCTGGAGCAGAAAATGCTCTACTAGTATTTATCTACTACATTGTAATTGTATCTGTTTATGATCTATTTTATTCTCTACTACAAACTCACTCATATGGCGCATTTGCAGCTCATTTTAGGGGTGATAAAATGAGAAGAAAAGGTGGAGTAGTGACACAAATATTTACTTTTTTAGCAAATTTCTTGTCAATTACCATTTTCTCACAGATTATCAGCCCAGGAGATACGACATCTTATACTTTTGCTGCATTTATTAGTATCATAATTTTAGCTATTTCTTTGGCTTTATTCATTCCAGGATCAAAAGAATCTACAGTAATTAAAGATCGCTTCATAATAGGAAATGAAAACGCTGAAAAAATATCTTTTATTAAAACAATGAAGATGGCTTTAAAAGAGAAGAATTTCATGTTAGTTATACTTTCCTACTTTGCTTTTATGATTGCAATAGGATTAACAAGCATGAATGCAGTTAATTTTGTTGACGATGTCTTAGAGGAAGAGCAATTTATAAGATCTATTGGTTCGATTATGATGTTAATTTCATCTTTTATAGCAATGCCTATATGGGTTCGTGTTGCTAAAAAAATAGGACATTCTAATGCATATGCAATCGGATTAGCATTATTTGGAGCAAGTTTGTTATTAAATCTGATTATATTAAACGCGATACAATTCTATATTCTCAATATTTTAAGTGGAATAACGGGAGCATTATTTTTAATCATGCTTTCACCAATTACAGCAGATTGTTATGATGAAATCGCGGTGAAAACTAAAAAACATCATGAAACAACTTTACTCGGTGTTAGGAATTTCTTCATACGAATTACCATTCCAATTCAGAGTTTTATCATAGCAATAATTCATGCAGTCACTTTCTATCTTCCTAATGAACCATCACACGATTTTGAAGTAATTCTAGGTCTTCGTATAATACAAGGATTAATTCCTTCTATAGTTTGTATAGTTTGTGCTTTAATATTTTATAGGTGGTTTGATCTAAAAGGGGACAAAAAAAAAGAAATTACTAAAAAACTATGTGAATTAAATTTATAAAACAGATAATGAAAAGTCAAATAATTATCAACATATTTCTTTTATTGAAAGAGTAATCATCATGAATGTAAATGTTATATATGAGGAAAATATACAACTCAATCTTGAAAAAACGCATGAAATTGCATTACAATGGTTGAATGGGACACATAAGGTAAAAATAAATAATAAAAAATCAAATCCACCAAGATTCATTGAGGCTAAACAAGGAACAATGATGGCAAATTCTGGACATGATCCGAATTGGAAAAAGAAAATTCGTATTAATTTATTTGAGTTAGAAGGTAATCAAACCCTTGTTAGAGTTGAGGCAACTCCATTGTCAAGAAATGTCTTGAGAGTAGAAAAACTCAAACGATCTTGGTATGACGGTTTATTTTCCCATCTATTTACATTACTTCATTCTGTAAGCTCTCAAACCTCATACAAAAAAAGCCTTACACGAGTGTGTCAATTTTGTGGATCAAAGATCGAAGATGATATCACAACTTGTCCTTCTTGTGGTACTTTCTTGGAATAATCCGCTCTTTGAGTTAAGTTTTGATAATTCTTATTAGATCTTATGTAATATTAATATAAACTTTTTTTACTATTCACATTCTAATATCATTATAAGAATTACTTTTTAGAATGATCCAATAATGACTTTTCGGATAGAAAAAGATATTCTGGGAGAAATTGAAGTTCCTAGTGATGCCTATTGGGGTGTAAATACACAACGAGCAATTCAGAATTTTAAAATAAGTGGAAAAGTATTTCCTCAAATCTTTATTATTTCATTAGCTCAGGTTAAAAAAGCTAGCTTATTAGCGAATATGGAATTAGGATTAGTCGATGAAAAAAAGGGAAATGCAATTCTTAAAGCTGCTGATGAAATTTTAGATGAACATAAATTTCTCGACCAATTCCCCGTCGATATTTATCAAACTGGATCTGGCACTCAAACGAACATGAATATGAATGAGGTACTAGCAAATCGAGCTAACGAAATATTAGGGTTTCCAAAGGGGAAAAAATACCCCATTCATCCAAATGATGATGTTAATCGATGTCAATCGTCAAATGATGTAATACCTAGCGTTATGCATGTAGCTACAATACATTTAATGAATAGTGAGTTATTTCCGGCTTTAAATCGACTAAAAAAAAGTATAAGTGAGAAGATCAAAGAATTTAGCGAAATTATAAAAGTAGGAAGAACACATATACAAGATGCTGTTCCCATACCTCTCTCTTTGGAATTCGAAGTCTATAGACAACAAATTGACATAAGTGAGAATCGGTTAAAAAATGCTTATATCGAACTACAAAATCTTCCTATAGGGGGTAGTGCTTTAGGAACTGGATTAAACGTGCATGAAGGATTTACTGAAAAGGCGTTGAAGCATCTTACTGATATCACAAAAGTTAAATTTCATCCCAATCCTGTGAAAGCAGAAGGTATTTCTTCACATAATACCATAGCTAATGTGAGTGCTAATTTAAAATTACTAGCTCTTTCTCTTCTAAAAATGGCAAATGACATTCGGTGGATGGGTTCTGGCCCAAGAGCAGGGCTTTCAGAATTAATATTACCTCAAAATGAACCAGGAAGTTCAATTATGCCCGGAAAAATTAATCCTACACAATCTGAAGCTTTGATTCAAGTTTGCTTACAGGTAATGGGAAATGATTCAGTAATTTCATTTGCAGAAGCATATGGGAGTATTTTAGATTTAAACGTATGTAAACCAGTAATGATATCAAATCTTTTAGAATCTATCATAATATTAACTGGAGCAATAAAATCATTTATATTACATTGTTTAGAAGGTTTACAAGTTAATAAACCTCAAATAGATCGTCATTTGGAACAACTATTAATGCTAGTTACAAATTTAACTCCCTTGATCGGTTATGATAAATGCTCAATTATCGCTAAAAGAGCCCACGAAGAAGGAAAAACAATCAAAGAAGTCATTAACGATATGGGAATACAAATAGATGGAGACATTGATGAGATTTTAGATCCAAAAAAAATGGTATGATGACTAAAATGAATTTAGTAGATGTTAGAAATGAAGCAAGAAAGAAATTAATGGGTATCTGTGGGGTATATAAAGATTGTGATGGTTCTCCAATGAGAATCTGTCAAGGTCAGAGTTATGGAAAACCTTTAAAGTTTGGAGGAATAGGAAGTGGAACAAGTTTCCATAATAATTTCTTAGCATTTAGGAAATACAATCTAAAAATGAAAGTAATAGGAGATCATTTTGAACCAGATACTTCGTATGATTTTTTTGGTAAAAAATTATCTTTACCTGTCATGGCAGCTAGTGTTGCAGGAGTGAATAGTTTTGGAGGAGAGTCACTTATTTCAGAAAAAGAGTTTTGCCGTTCAGTAGTTTTAGGTTCTAAAGCAGCAGGAACTGTAGGATGGCGTGGTGATTCTTACAATTATTCTTTAGAAAACGCTTTTGGTATTGATGCTATCGCAGAAGCAAATGGTTGGGGTGTAAAGATAGTAAAACCAAGGGATCAAGAATCTATTATGAAATTTTTCAAGAAAGCTGAACAAATAGGTTGCATAGCCGTTGGTACTGATGTGGATGGATGTGAATCATTTGCAATGTCAGCTCATAATATACCCGTATTTCGAAAAAATCTTGATGATTTAAAGGAATTAATCACTTCTACAAAACTACCCGTTATCATTAAGGGAATAATGTTTGTTGAAGATGCTGAATTGGCATATCAAGCAGGAGCAGCTGCAATTGTTGTATCCAATCACGGGGGGAGAGTATTAGATCATACTCCTGGGAGCCTAGATGCTCTACCTGGGATCGCTTCTAAAATGAAAGGTAAAATAAAGATATTATTAGATGGCGGAATAAGAACGGGGTACGATGTAATAAAAGCTCTAGCATTAGGTGCTGAAGCTGTATTAATTGGAAGAGATATTGTAAGAGCTGCTGTAGGCGCTGGAATTGAAGGTGTAAGGATCCATATGGAATATTTACAGAAAACCCTTGCTAAAGCAATGAAGATGACAAATTGTAAAGATTTATCTGAAGTTAAATCTGGGATACTAGTTAAAACGTAAGTTTACTTCTTTTTTTTACGCTTCTTGGTTTTCTTTTTCTTGGTATCTGGTTCTGGAGTAAGATCCACATCTACTTCAGCTATAATAAACGCAAGGTACACAGGTGAAGAGTTAGTGTAGCGTTGATCGGTGAATACATTAAATTTAATATCTTTAACTTCACAATTTTTATCACTATCCTGAAGAATTATCAGATTTTTATTAATAGCTCTAGTAAATTCTGCAGGTTCGTTATATGTCCCTCCTACAGCAAATACTTGTTCCATCCTCACTATTTTACTTTCAGGGGCAATATCTTCCATAATGAACAACTATTTTTTTTCTTATATTTTAATTACATTAGAATATCTTAAAAATTATTCTCTCCACTTCTTGTATGACTCAATTAATTTTTTTATATTTTCTACTCCCATTATATCTCTTTTAAATTGTTCTTCTTCTCCTTTTATTGGATTGAACCCAAGAAACAAAAGGTTTAGCTTTTCAAGTTTTTCTAAAGATTCCAGATTATGCAAACTAGATATCTGATTTGTATCAAGATATAAGGTTTCCAAGTTTTCTAGAGTTTCCAACCCCTTTATTTCTGTTAGCTTATTATTGTTTAAGTTTAAATTAATTAGGTTCTTTAGTTCATCTAAACCCTTAATTTCTGTAATTTCGTTATGATCAAGGAATAATAAATGAAGATTGATCAGAGTTCCCAAATTTTTAATTTCAGAAATTTGATTGCGATTAAGAAGAAGAGCTTGGAGGTTAGTTAATGCTTCCAAATTTTTGATTTCTTTTATTTGATTATCATGTAGTGATAATTTTATAAGGTTAGTTAAAGAATCTAGTCCCTTAAGTTCAGTAATTTTATTTTTATTAATTTCTAACCATTGAAGATTAGTTTGATTATCAAGACCTTTCAGCTCAAGAATCTGATTTCCATTTAGGAATATTCGATCAAGTTGGGTCAATGATTCGAGACCTTCAATAACCTTTATCTGATTATTGTTTAGAAATAACTGTTGAAGGTTCTTTAAATCATCCAATCCCGTCAATTCTGATATTTTATTATTTGAAAGATCTAAAGCAGTTATATGGTTTAATTTATCAAGCCCTTTTAACTCTGTTATCTCCCCTATATCCATGTGGTTTATCTCTAGCCTTACGTGTCCAAGAATTTCTTGAACATTGAATTTTTTACCACTATACTTTATAGAACCAAGTCCCATTTTATGTTCTCACATATAGTTCATTTTACTGTTTTTTAAATTATGAATTGAAATTATAAAAAACTTCCTTTTCCTTCAAAATGAATTTAACAATAAACTTTTAGTTCGAATTTTAAATTTTAAATAATAGTAGTAAAAACAAAAAATTCATTACTATTTTTTAGATTTTATCATGAAGGGAAATGGCTATTTTGGAGAATGGATATCTGATGAGTATGGATTTCCTGCTTATAATTATAAATGTAATCATATAACAGATCCGATTGCAAAAACTAAAACGTCTTATGGATTTTCAACAGATCATTTTCACCAATTAGGTAATGATAGAATAATGGGAACCGCTCATAACGGAGGATATATTCAATTATTGGATGGAACCCGGGGTTTTAAATGGTTGACATATCAAGATAGTCATTATGGAAAACTTGGCGGAGGAATAGGGATATATCATTTTGAGAACGACAACACATACTCTTCAGATCTTTATACAACTGAGAATTTAAGTAAATATACTAGTTTTGAGAGAATCTTCGGTATTGGATATTTCAAGAAAAGATGTATTTTTAATGGTTTTGATATTCAACATAGCATTTGTACTCCATTTTCAGATGATCCCGTAACTATATCCGATTTTTTAATTTCAACCGATCACGATAATTCCAATGGTAATAGGATAAAAATAATAGATTTTTGGGATGTAAATATCCACCCAATTTTAAAATCCTCGATTGTAACCTGGAAAAATCGCAAATACTTCGGGAAGTCTAAACTTTTAAACCTCGTTGGAAGGCTAATAAAGATAATGTTAAATATAGTTAGAAGAGATACAGAAAGTGCTAGAAGAAGATTTTCTAGGAAATTTAAATATAATTGCTCCTTCAATTCTGAATTAAATACTATTATTTTAACACCAAAATATAAAAAAAAACCACCAGTTGCTAAGAGTGAGCCAAGTAAATACGATTATTATCCCAAGTCCATCTTTTTAACCGTACTCAACCAAATAGATGTCAAATTTTTCACAGACAAAAAAAATTTATTCAAAGGAAATGATATCTCGATAAATTGGGAATCAAGTATTGAGATAAAAAAACTTAAGAAAAGAGATTTATGTTTGGGTGCAGGATTTAGTCTAAATTTAAATAAAAGCCGAAATAACAAAATAACCACACTCTTTGGGTATGAAGAACGTGATAAAATTGAGGCATTAGTTAAAAAATACAAACAAATTGTTGCAAGTCAATCGATTTTAGAATGGAACGCAAATCAATGGGAAAAATCACTTATTAGTTTAAACGTAAAGAGTGAACCTCAACTTTCTCGTGAAACCATATGGCATTCATATTATACTCGTAGTGCTTTATTTTATGACGAATATTACAAAAGGCATCGAATATATCAAGGATCAGTTTATTTATTTGGTCATGGAATTGATGGTTCAATTCGAGATTATATTCTTTATTTTAATTCACTTATATTAATTAGTACTTCAATCGCAAGGGAATTCTTACTTTTCAATTTATCTCTAATATTTAGTGATGGGAAATTACCGTACTCATTATACGGGTATGGAAAGACTTCTTCCGTTTTTGTCCATTCTAATCCATCAGATTTATATTTATTTTTATTATGGGGTATTGAGCAATACATTTCTTTAACGAGAGATTTTAAATTTTTGGAAGAAAAACTTCCCTTTTATGATAAACCACACGGTATTAAGACTAAGATATCTGAGAAAATTAAATTATTAATTGAATATCTCTTTTCAGAAAAAGTAGGATTTGGAGAACATGGTCTTATCAAAAGCAATGATGGGGATTGGTCTGATGGAATCTCATTAATGGTAAAAAACCGAAGAAAATTTATAAAGAATGGAGAATCAAGTTTTAACTCTACATTCGCTCTCTACATTATTCCAAGAATTTTAGATTTGATGAAGGATTTAAATGAACAGTTCTTAGAATCATGTTTAGATAAGCTTAAATCATTAAAACAAGCTCTTTTCAAATCATACAATGGAAAGTGGTTCTATAGGGGTTGGGATGGGCAAGGAAATCCCATTGGGGATCAAAACTTATATTTAGAACATCATACTTGGTTGTTAATTTCAAAAATTTTAGATAATGAAAGTGCATTTAATTTAATTGACCAAATTTATAAAAAATTAGACAAACCTTCTTTAATTGGGCAATTTATCAGTTATCCCCCTCAAAAAACATATTTAAATATTCTACCTAAAGGATGGGACGTAAATGGTGGTATTTGGCATGCGATGAACGCACTGCTTACATGGGGATATTCGAAATATGATGAAAAAAAAGCTTTTAGTTCATTAATAAAAAACTCATTAGCACAAAGAGCAGAAATATATCCAAGAATTTGGTATGGAATTTGGAGTGCACCTGATTCTTACATAGCGGATTATTCTGAAAATGCAGGAGAGGCTTTCTATCACATTGCAACACCAATGTGCGACTTTCCAATAATGAATTTGAATGCTCACGCTAGTTACTTATTGAGTGTAATTAAAATTGCTGGAATTGAAGCAGATCTTTCTGGTCTCATCATTGATCCTCATATTCCCCATCAAAAATTTATTTTTAAATCTCCTCTAATTTCATTAGAATCCTATTTAGATAGCTTTATAGTAAGGTATAATATTACTACTCAATTTGAATATAAAATTAAAATCAAAAATCCAAATTGGTGGAATGAACATTCTAAAATATATCTTAATGAAAGCCTAGTTATAACTTACATTCAAAGTAGTGAAAAAGCTGATGGGTTTATAGAAATAGATGTTCCATCTAATACTGGACCATTAGTAATTAAACTAACTAAAGATAACATTTAGTTTATCTCTTAGGTTTTTTAAATTTATTTTTTTTTAGAACTAAATACAATATTATAGTAACTCCAATCATTAAAAGTATTGACCCTTCTACAACATAGTGAGATGAGAAGCTAGTTTGAATTGTTCCATATATTTCTAATGAAGTTTCAGCAGTTATGATAATATTTAAAAGACCAATTATAGGTTGATTTAGATAAAGGACTTTATAGACCCCACTACTATTCTGTACCTCGTATCGAGGGAGATACCCTCCTTGTTCATTAATCCAAGCTTCGAAGTCGCTATCATCAATAACTATTATTGTAAAAGAACTGTTAACTGCCCCTAGACTAATAATCAGCTCCTGATCATGTGAAAACATAGGATAATTATAGTGTACAATATAGGTTACACCTTCTCCTATACTAAATTGACCTAAATTCTCAATCACAACATTATTTGGGAACGGGATACTCATAAATGAAATTCCAAAAAATGAAAAAATTATCCCAATTATTAAAATTGTAGAATTCTTTTTTTCTCTGGATTCCTTCTCAATCATAAGAATTAATTACCATTCTATTATTGGACTCTAAATAGAAAGAAGTAATACAATTATTTAAATAATGTGAGTAAAAGGACGATAATTTTAGAGAAGCAACTAGTGCTATTAAAAACTAAATAATAAAAAAGAAATATAATTAATAGATCATTTTAGGTGTTTTTGTTTAATTAGGGTGAGTTTTCCCCCTACCATCAATTCTTCCAGGTCTTGTTCGCTTAAAGAATGAGTTAATTCAATATCTAACCCTTTTGAAAGATTTTTCATATTTACTTTTCCAGATTTAATGGTTGTTAAATCGATTTCTATTTTATCGCCAGATTCAACTTTTCCATAATTTTCTTTGTTAACAAAAGTTAAAGGAACAATCCCAAAATTGACTAGGTTAGCAAGGTGAATTCTCGCGAAACTTTTCACGATAACGGCTTTTATGCCTAAATATTTTGGAGCTATTGCAGCATGCTCTCGAGATGAACCCTGACCATAATTGTCTCCACCAATAATGAATCCTCCTCCTTTTGCCAAGGATCTGTCGGGAAAACTTTCATCAATGGCCTTAAAAACGTATTTGCTGATTTCAGGTATGTTGGAACGTAAAGGCAGAATTTCAGCACCAGCAGGCATGATATGATCTGTTGTGATATCGTCTTCAACCTTTAAGAGAACCTCGCCAGTTAATTTATCTGGTAATGGATTGAATTCGGGCAAAGGCTTGATGTTTGGACCTCTAATAATTTCTACCTTTCTTGCTTCTTCTGGAGTTAAGGGAGGAATTATCATGTTATCATTTACTTTGAATTTCTTAGGCATGTCAAATTTCGGTAATTTTCCATAAATCCTTGGATCCGTAATTTTCCCTTCGATTGCGGAAACAGCAGCGGTTTCAGGACTTACTAAATAGACTTGTGCATTTTGCGTTCCACTTCTTCCCAGAAAATTCCTGTTGAACGTTCTTAGAGAGACCGCATCAGTTTCTGGAGCAAGTCCCATACCGATACATGGACCACAAGCATTCTCTAATATTCTTGCACCCGCTTCGATTAAATAAGCAAACTCTCCAGAATGTATTAAATGATCAACTACCTGTCTAGAGCCAGCTGATACTGTAAGCACGGTATTTTGATTGATAGTTTTTCCTTTCAAAATATTTGCAGCTATCTTGAGATCTCGAAGTGAAGAATTAGTACAACTCCCAACACAAACTTGGTCTATTTTTAATCCTTCAAGCTCCTTCACGGTTTTTACGTTACCCGGACTGTGAGGTTCAGCTATGAGTGGTTCTAGTTCATTCAGATTTATTTCAATAGTTTCATCATACACGGCATCACCATCTGGTATCAACTCAACCCACTGATCTCCTCTTTCTTGTGCTTCTAAGAACTGTTTTGTTATCTGATCTGAAGGAAAAATTGATGTTGTAGCACCAGTTTCGGTACCCATATTTGTAATCGTTCCTCTCTCTGGTACTGAAAGCGTTTTTATCCCTGGACCAGTATATTCTAAAACTTTAGATCTTGCCCCCTTTACTCCAATTCTCCGTAAAACTTCGAGAATAATATCCTTAGCAGATACGAAATCTGGAAGACTTCCAGTAAGGAAAACGTTTACAATTTGCGGCATTTTTAATCTAAAAGATTCTCCGGCCATAGCAGCCGCAACATCCAATCCTCCCGCTCCTATGGAAATACTCCCAACACCTCCTCCCGTTGGTGTATGGCTATCACTTCCTAGAAGAGTTCTACCGGGTCGAGCAAACCGTTCTAAATGCAGTTGATGACAAATACCATTTCCAGGTCGTGAGAAATATATACCATATTTCGCAGCAATACTCTGAAGGTAGCGATGATCATCTGGATTTTTAAAATCGCTCTGAAGCGTGTTATGGTCCACGTAGCTCACTGAGAGTTCAGTTTGTACTCTATCAATTCCGATTGCTTCAAATTGAAGATAAGCCATTGTTCCAGTAGCATCTTGTGTGAGTGTTTGATCGATTTTTATAGCAATGTCAGATCCTCTTTCTAAAGTACCCTCAATCAGATGTGTTTCTATAATTTTCTCTGTTAATGTCTTTCCCATAATTTTTAACCAATTTTAAATTAATTTTTAAATAATTTTGAGCTTTAAATCATTCAATTTAAACTAAAAATATGCAAGATTTAGTAAATAAGAACTGCTATTAAATATTTCTCAATCAATTATCCCATCTTTTACCCCCTCTCAGAATTAAAATTTAATGGATATTAGGAACAAAAGAAGAAAAATATGACTGTACATGTAGATTTATTAATTTGTAAAACTAAAATAACTATACTAATAAATTACTATACTGATAAATTACAATTTTATAGATATCGTAATAATTCTAAAGGTGAAGATAATTACTCAAGTTAAAAATTCAGAAGAACCAGATAGAACTTTTAGAGCTGAGCAATTAGTAAAAGAAACAAAAATTCTTAATATCGCAAGATTAGCAAAGATGCTAGTAGATCTATTTGGTTTAGATAAACCTTTTAGTAAAATCGGTAAACATGAGGGTAAAGAAATTGAAATGTATTTGAAGGAATTAGATGGATACATAACATTTATATTGACTTCTGAAAGACAGAATTTTGAATGTCAAGTTCAAAAAGCTAAAACTCCTTCAGCCCGAATCACCATAAATGTTAAAGAAGAAAAGATTTTGCAGGTTTTAAGCAGTATAATTCGTTCAAAAAGCAATATTTTTGGATTAATTAAGCTTTTAAAATACATAATTCCTGGAAAAGCAAGAATTAAAGGTTCATATATTGCAGCTATCAAGTTAGTACGTTGTTTAATGATTGGAAAGCATGAAGTATATAAACAGAGTACATGAGGTGTAAAAAATGCATTTAAAAGACGATCCATTTCTGAATGTTTCAAATTCTATAAGTAACTCTTATATTGAAGATTGGCAAGCTTTAAATAAAAAAATTATTGGGTATTATTGTACCTATATCCCTGAAGAATTATTACACGCTGCGGGAATTTTACCATATAGAATTCGAGCTACTGGCAATAAAGATACAGAACTAGCGGATACTTACATGGTTAGATTTACGTGTTCCTTTGTTAGATCTACATTAGATCTTGCGCTAAAAGGGGCATACAATTTTATGGATGGGTTCCTAATCTGCAATAGTTGTGACCATAGCCGAAGGATGTTTGAAATTTTCGACTTAAAAGTATTTAATAAAGAAAAAATTAACAAGAAAATTAATAGTTTTTATCTCTCAATACCTCATATAATAACTGAAGAAGGATTCAATTGGTATTTAAAAGAAATCGAAGAATTACGCGAAAAACTTGAAGTAACATATAATTGTGAAATAACAGATGATGTATTGAATCATTCACTAGATATTTATAATCAAAATCGAGATTTATTGAAAAAACTTCATGAATTACAAATTCAAGAATTTCCTAAAATTACTGGAACGGAAGCTTTACAAATTTCCATGGCAAATGCTTCCGTACCTAAGGAGATTGCTAATGAAGAGTTAAAGAGGATTCTAAACGATTTAGAATTGAAAGAAGGAATGGATGTCAGCTCAAAGAAAAGAATAATAAACGTTGGAAGTGTTGTAGATAATATTGATTTTATTCAACTCATTGAAAACTCAGGGACATTTGTCGCATCAGATTTTATCTGTTTTGGCACGCGGAATTTTCACGATACGATAGACTTTGATTATAGTAAAGAACCTCTTAAAAATCTCACAAAAAGATTATATTATCGAATTTCATGTCCAAGAATGATGGATGATCATGAAAATAGACTAAAATTTCTGAAAGAAGAAATCAAAAACGCTAACATTGATGGCGTTATTCTACAAAGGATAAACAATTGCGATTTACATGGTTGTGATAACATGCTTTTTACTCATGAACTCAAAGAACTAGATATTCCCGTATTAAATATCGACCGTGAATCTTATCAAGCAGATACAACCCGATTGCAAACTAGAATTGAAGCTTTTATAGAAATGATTAGATAGGGAGTGATTTAGATTTGTTAAGTGAAAACCAAATGGAAAATCGAATTATTCCATATAAGATGTTATTAAAAGCATTGTCTTCCACCCAAGAGTTAGTAGAACGTATTCTTCCTGAAAATGGTATTCCTTCTTTAAGAATTGGATTGAAATATATCAAATCCGTTTTAGAAAACACCATTCAAAAAGCTAGAGAAGGACTTCCTATTATTGGATATCATTTCGCTCTTCCAGCTGAATATTTGAGTTGTTTTGATTGTGTACCCATATGTATAGAAGGAACTTCCTATTTTCTCGCTACCCTATTATTGGGTGGAGTTGAAAATTATTACGATTTAATAGGAAATTGGGGACATCCTTTTCATACTTGTACCTCACAAAAAGGGACGATGGGAATGACATTAGAAGATTTATTCCGTTTTGATGCGATTATCACTCCAAGTGCACCTTGTGATTCAACCTGTGGATCCTATGGTTATTTCAAGTATGCTAAAAAATTTCCTACAGTTATAGCTGATACGCCATTTATTCATGAAAAAAAAAGTCAAATTTATTATGCTGATGAGATAAAGAGAAGCCTAATTGATATTGGAAAAATTATTAATCAAGAACCCGACTTTGAGAAATTAAGATATCATGTTGAAATAGAAAATCAAGTATTACATAAAAAAACAGAAATCTTTGAGCTTATTAAATCGACTCCCAGTCCTATAGAGAACATGTTTAATCCCGTATCAGCAGCTGCTACTATCTTTATTTCTGGAACCCCCGAAAATTTATCTTTCTATGATGAAATGCTAAATATTACCAAAAAAAGATATAAAGAAAAGAGTCACCATGGGGGAGAAGAACATATACGAACGATATGGCCCTACATGTTAACTTTTTTTGATATCTCATTTTGTGAATGGCTTGATCGCGAATTAGGACTGAGTATTTTAATGGATATATTCAATTATAATTTTTTTGAACCTATTAATACAAAATCTGATTTAAATGAATTATTTCTAGGGATGTCAAAAAAAGCAATGGGATTTCCAATGGTAAAGCAATCCACAGATTTTTATTATCCCATTATTGATGATTGTATTCAAATGGCTCAAGATTATGACGTAGATTGCTTTATTTATACACAAAGTTTAGCATGCAAACAATTTGGTTCCATTCCCACTATTTTACGTGAAGCTCTAAAAGATGAACTGGGTATTCCCATGTTAATTATAGAATTTGATGTAGGAGATGCTCGAATGACTTCTATAAAGAAATTTAAAGAAAAAATAAACTTATTTGTTCAAACTCTACTTTAGGAGATAGATGAAATGAAGAATAGAATTATTCCTTACCAAATGTTATATGAAGCAATCTCTGGAACATATGGTTTAGTTGAGGGAATTCTGCCCGATCATGGGATTCCTTCCTTAAGATCAGGATTGAAACAGGTAAAATCAGTTGTAAATGATTTTTTAATAAAAGAAAAGGAAGGTTTACCCGTAATAGGGCATCATTTTGCATTTCCCACTGAATTTTTATATGCTTTTGATTGTGTTCCAGTATGCATTGAAGCAACATCATATTTACTCTCTGCATTATTACCTGATGGTTCCGAACCATATTACGACCTAATAACA
>JAGXNQ010000042.1:0-6000 GCA_019894955.1 Promethearchaeota archaeon
TTGCATGACACAATCATTTTCACAATGAACTAATTCAAAAGTGTGGCCAAGTTCATGTATTGATTCCGTTAATGTTCTCTTCTCTAATAAAGCGGGATTTTCCTCCCTATCATAATTAGATTCCTTAAGCCTAAAAATCGAAATTAAAGCAACCCTAGGTAATCTTGTTTTAAACTTCTTGGGAAGTTTAGCAACTCCAAAATTATATTCATAAAATCCGGAAAAAATATCTTGATCAATAATTCCTAATATTCTGAAGTATTTTTTGCGTTCAGCTTGCTTCATTAGCCTTTTTAAAATTAATGGCGCATCAAATTGCTTCTTTCCTGAGACATACTCAAATTTATATAAAGCTAGATCATTAGAGCATATTTTAAATTCTACTTCAAATCTCTTGAAACTCCATTCTAGATTTTTCTTCAATTTAATTAAAATAGATTTATCTACTAAACCAATTTTTTGAAGATAGATTTTATGTTTCATCTGCAATTTATTTAATTAATTTTATTTCAAGAAATTGTCTATTGTAACAATAAAATTAAAAATTGAAAATTAATTTTAGTTTGTATTAAAGTTATATAAATAAACAGATTCTTATTAATAATTTAATTTAAGAGCTAGAAAATACCCACAAACGATGGGAGGGTGGTCTAGCTTGGTATGATTCCTGGTTTGGGACCAGGTGGCCGAGGGTTCGAATCCCTCTCCTCCCATTTTATTAATCGCTCTATTTTTTATGTATAATTTTTGTAGGTTTTCAAAAAATTTGATTATGAATTGATTGATTCCTCAAAATCAACAGAATCTTCATTACTAAAGTATATCTCTGGAATAATTTCCTGAAGAGCAGTAACAAAAGACAGCATAATTGCGGGTTTTTTTGAAGAAACTCTATAATATGGTAATATTCTTCTAGTTTTCGTGATCGTCATCTGATCCTTAAAGAATTGAAATAATTGTTGGACATCATTCTCAATATCTTCATGTCTTTGAATCCAGACATCAATTTGTTTCTTTTTAGTTTTTTTTTCGCCTTTTATCTTAAGTTTTATAATCATTTTCCTAATTAGAAATTGAATTGATATTATTTACAATGATAATATCATTCTGATCTAAAATATAAAAACCAAGATATTTTTTGAATATAATGAGAGTTGAGGAGCGTCTATTGTTTTAAGAATCTATCCAATTCTTTTCCTATTTTTTCAGTTTTTTTATCTTTCATCCAATAGCGGATTTTTGAGGATTTCAAGAATTTCTGGATTTTATCATTTAATTCATTTAGTTGATCTTTGTCTTCCTTAGAGAGCTGAGGTATATTTTCTATTATTTTTTCTGTAGTTTTTTTAATCTCTTGCTCGATGATTGGAATATCAATTTGTTCTTTCCCTTTAATGACGTAAAATTTCAAAATTTCTTTAATATTTTTTATCCAACCTTCCTTCCAAGGGTAATTACCGCTTTTTTTAGGATCAACAATTCTGATATTTTTTCGATTAACAATTATTAGATCATCAGGACAGCTATTTTCACATGCACCACAGTAAAAACATTGATCCTCATTACAAGCTATTTTTCCATATTTCACGACGTCCTCTGCAGACTCAGGGATAAAGAATGATTCAACAGGGCAAATGTTAATGCAAGCTTTGCAGTTCTCTGGAGAACATTTATGCAACATGTTCTTCTTAATAATAACTTCTCCTTCGATTGGACTATCGATATGAAAACAATGAGTTGGACAATTCTTCTCTATTTTAAAATAATCCTTTATATGGTTTCTATCCCTAACATTCAAGCAAAGTATACATGTATCATTCTTAGTATCTTCGATGCAATCTTTCTCGTCAATCCTATAAAAATTATTAATTGATGGGA
Source organism: Promethearchaeota archaeon (assembly GCA_019894955.1). Taxonomy (GTDB): domain Archaea; phylum Asgardarchaeota; class Lokiarchaeia; order Sigyniarchaeales; family SOKP01; genus SOKP01. The sequence continues at coordinate 1,879 of JAGXNQ010000042.1, forward strand.
ATTGTTCTAGATCGATTTCTCCTTCAGGTTCAATATTTTCATGGAAAGCATCGTTGGGGCATACAATCGCACAGAGCATGCAATAGCAGCATTTATCGTGATCAATTAAAAGTTTAGGATTAGAATCGTTTAATATGTTTTGTGCAATTTCAGGAATGGGTCCTAGCTCAATTGCATCAACGGGACAAACAATTTTGCATAAACTACATCCAATACATTTTTTTATATCGTAAACAAGTTTTTTATCTATTTCTTTAAATTTCCAATTTAGAATTAATTGATCATTATTTGCATCAAAACTCTTTTCTATTTCTTCGTTCTGATCATCTTTATTAGTATCTTGCTGTGAAGTTTTAGAGATATTTATCAACCACGTGTTTAGTTATCTTTCCACTAGATATTAAATTATCTTGTGTAATTAATGTTAATGTCTAAAAAAATAAAAGAATAATTCCTATCTCAAGAATAATAATCATAACTTTCCTTCTCAAACTTCGAGAGATATTCTATGGCAATTCCATCTGGTTTTTGATATGGAGGAATATACCTCAATTTCAAATTTGGTATAAAAGCTCCTATACCATTTTCAGCCAAAGTGATTGCAGGATGATCTGATTCACTAAAAATCTCTTTAGTATGCTTAAGTGTCAGAATTCTACATTGATTCTCATCAAGGATTCCTAACGAGTGGATGTATTCATGAAGAAGGATGTGATAAGTATATGCCCATACGACTTCATAAGGTTGGGTTTCTAAAATAATTCTTAAAGGAGATGTATTCATGATTATATCAGTACCTGGAGCAAAATGCATGCCTCCGATAAAACCCCCTTGTAACATTCCCATTTCCGCCAAACCCAAACTTAACCCGACTCTATGTCTCCCAAAAACTTTTTTTACATCTTTTTTTACACGTTCAAAGATTTTGGGCATCTCTTTCTTTAAATCATGTAAATTCATATTATTCCTCTTTTTTATTTTACCTTCTATAATTAGAAATCAAAAAACCAATCTTCATCATCTTCCCGTAGAAAACCCATCAAACCCGACATATCGGTCAGTAGAGACCTAATTGAACCAAATCGTTGATCACGTTGATAAGAGTCCATATCTGAGAAAAATAAGTCATCTAATAGTTTGTTAATGTCAACTCGATTTTTATAACGCTGAGGATTATAAAACATGGTAAATACAATTTCTTCTGAGAGATTAAATAAATCATTCAAACTCTTATCCTTAATTGAATTATATCGAACTTTCAATCTTTTTTCAAGGTTTTTTTTATATTGACCTTGCATTAATTTCCTAATCTCTTGGAGAATACACTGTTTTTGAATTAAAAAGTCCTTTCTTTCTTGATCTAAATGAGAAATTTCTTGTTCAACTCTTTGTATTTGATCCCCTAAAAACTTGATTTTATCATCCACAGTTTTAATTTTAGAATAATTTATAGAACAATTCATATCTTGAAATTCAATTGCATTTGAATCATTAAAAGCAGGTTTTGTGTTGAATTTAATGTTATAGTATTGAGGTGTGATATCAATTCTAACAGAAATATTGCTTCTTATGCGAAAAGTACCACCTCTTGAACCTTCAGGGGGACCTTCAACAAGACCTGAATCAGAAAGTAATTTAAGCTGGCTATGAATCGCTTGTCTCGAAATACCTAGGTCATCTGCTATTTCGGGACCTGTTCGGGGAATTTTTGCTAATTTTGATAATATACTTCTCCGTGTTGGATTTCCTAATATTTCTAATAATGAATCCAATCCGACTATCTGTAGATCGGATCTCTCATCTTCTGTTTTCATATTATTTTACTCCTCTCAATTTTATCTATACATTTCTTCTAGACCTTTTTCAGCCTTCTTGGCAATATCGGCACCTTTAAGTACTTTTTCAATTGCTTCTGTGAATTCGTTTTTAGAGATTTCTACGTTCTTGACCATTTCTTCATTTATATTTTCAATTTTTTCTTCAATTTCTTTAATTTGATCTCCAATGGATTTTGCTTCTTCACTTGGTTTTGACATTTCGATTTTAGAATTTTCTAATAGTTCAATTTGTTCGTTAAGTTCAAAAATTTCTTTCTTTTTGAGACTAACATGAATTATTGCTTTTCGAATTGTTAATAATGTTGCTTCTTCACAAATAGCTTGAATATCAGCACCTGTATATCCATCTAAATTTTCTGATAGTTGATTTAAGTCAACATTTTCTCCTATTGGCTTACTTTTTAAATGAATCTTAAAGATTTCTTTTCGCGTGGGTAGATCTGGCATAGTAATCTCAACATGTCTTCCGAATCGTCCAGATCTCAATAAAGCTGGATCTAACATATCGGGTCTATTTGTAGCGGCAAGTAAAATGACATTTTTTAACCCCTCTAAGCCATCCATCTCAGTAAGTAATTGTGAAACGACTTGTTCAGTTACTTCGGAACCTGCAAACCTTCCTCTATGTCCTGCAATCGCATCTATTTCATCAAAAAATATAATGCAGGGAGCTGCAGAGCGTGCTTTTCTAAAAGTTTCTCGTACAGCTTTCTCGCTCTCACCAACCCATTTAGACAGAAATTCAGGTCCTTTAACGGATATAAAATTAATTTCAGTTTCGTGAGCTAGCGCTTTTGCTAATAAAGTCTTGCCTGTACCGGGTGGACCATATAATAAAATACCATTTGGTGGTTTTGAATTTAAATGTGAATATAATTCTGGATATTTCAAAGGCCATTCAATCACTTCACGCAATTGTAATTTTGCATCTTCAAGCCCACCTACATCATCCCAGGTTTCTGTTGGTTGTTGGATGAGCACTTCTCTCAATGCTGAAGGTTCGATACTATTCAATGAGGATAGAAAATTATCCATATTGATCTGGATTTCAGATAAAATTTCGTTTGGAATGGGTTTATCTAAATCGATTTTAGGCAAAATTTTTCTGATTGCTAACATTGCTGCTTCTTTCGCTAAGGCTTCTACATCAGCACCAACAAACCCATGAGTTCTTTCAGCAATTGTACGTAAGTCTACATCTTCATGAATTGGCATACCACGGGTATGAATTTGAAGTATTTCATATCTGCCATCCGTATCAGGAACTCCAATTTCTATTTCACGATCAAAACGACCAGGTCGACGCAAGGCAGGATCTATATCATTCACTCTATTGGTTGCTCCAATAACAATTATTTCCCCTCTTCCTTCTAACCCATCCATTAATGATAATAACTGAGCTACAACTCTTCTTTCAACTTCTCCCGTAACTTCTCCTCTTTTTGGTGCAATTGAATCCAATTCATCAATAAATATTATTGAAGGTGCTTTTTCGCCTGCCTCATCGAAAATTTTCCTTAAATTTTGTTCACTTTGACCATAAAATTTGCTCATTATCTCTGGTCCGCTAATAGTAATGAAGTGTGCTTCTGTTTCATATGCTACAGCACGCGCTAATAATGTTTTACCCGTCCCAGGTACACCGTGTAATAAAACTCCCTTAGGGGGATCTATTCCAATTTTTTTAAATATTTCTGGATGTCGAATGGGAAGTTCAATCATTTCCCTAATTTTTTGAATTTCTTCCTCTAAACCTCCAATATCCTCGTACGATACACGAGATTTTTCTGATTCAATTATTTCTCTATGGCTTTTTTCACTAATTATAATTTCAGTATCTAAATGGATTCTTACAGCCTCAGTTCTGGGAGTATAATCAATGACTACAAGGTCTACTCTTTTATTTGCACTTGCATAGAAACTGAGAATATCACCTTTAGTCACTACTCGATTTTCCAAGGTTCTGGCTAATTGTTGAGATTTCCTCGTATAAATAGCTTCTTTTAATCCAGCAAATGTGATTTTATCAGCTAATGCGGCATCTATTTTGCGTATTTCAACTATATCATCTAATGAAGCACTTAAATTACGTCTTAAGGAGGGTCCTATGCGAATTGTACCGCTTCCTTTATCTTCATTTTTACCGGGATATATTAACGCAGCTGTTTTTTTTTCTGTTAAAGGATGTGATATTTCTAAGACATCACCAGTTTTGAGCTTTAATGCTTGCAGTACATCTGGATCTAATCTCACTAAACCTCGACCCACATCTTCTTTAAATGCA
>JAGXNQ010000042.1:6099-18779 GCA_019894955.1 Promethearchaeota archaeon
TCCTTAACTTTTAGTTGATTCTTTTCTCCTCTATATCCTTCTATTATACCACTCATATCTTTTCTCACTCTTTATTTTAATAATTATATTCAATTAAATTTATAAAAAATTGATTATAGATGATTAAAGGATCACTAGATCTTCTTTTTGATGATGATGGAGGCTATACCGTTGTTAATATCCATTATATGACCATCTAAGGAAGATCTGAAAGGTAATTTGATTACTTTTTCGAAATTACGAGTTGGATTTTTAGTATTTATCTTTAATTTTCGGCCATCATTGCTCAAACTTAAAATTATATGTCCTTTTTCAACTCCTGGAACTTCAAGAATAATTTCTATGTCATCCTCACGATAATTGATTTCTGAATAAGGCTCAAGCGAACAATTTTCCTCCTCTTCATTACATGGTACCAAGGAAAATATGCTAGCATCTATTTCTTTCCGTTGATTTTGATCTTTTCTCATGACTTTAAATCGGGGATTTTGTTGCATTTTAATATTTTTCAAATACTCAAGCATCTTTTTCTCGTCAATATCACCTTCAAATTTAATTTCAGGTTTATCCATTCCAGATTCAAAATGATAGGAGACTTTAAATGCTTTTAAGTTGGGGTCTTGATCCTGAAAATTATCAAAATTTGTGGTAGGTTCGGGTATAAACATGAAATCCACATGAGATAAATTAGGATCGAGTTTGAAATATTTCTTGAATTTTTCTATAATATCCTCATAAAAATCCTCATATTCATCATCATAATCATCATCATCATCATTCATTTCTTTCATCACTTTGTAATTGCTTTTTTGTCAACGTCTACTTGATCAATATATATTCACCTATAAAAATGTATCTATTTTAATCAATAAGTCAAAGAATCTTGGATTTTATTGTTTGATTCATGAAGACCTCTCTCAATACTTATGGTTTGGGATCCAAGTTAAATTCTCTTGCATGTAAATTTGATATGAATGAATTAATTGATGTTTTTAGAAGATTTAATTATTATAAAATAAATATACTAAAGAATAATTAGTAAATTTAAACATAATATTAGTGTTTTGTAATGAAAATCGGTTATGTGCAAACCAATCCCTTGTTTGGTGAGAAGGATACAAATTTTGAACAAGTAAATGGACTATTAGAGGGTATGAAAGCAGATTTACTTGTGCTTCCTGAGTTATTTGCAACTGGATATGCTTTTATATCTAAAACTGAAGTAGAGTCTTTAGCTGAAGAGATTGACGGTCCAACATTTCAATTTTTAAAAAAACAATCTCAAAAAACAGAAGCCGTATTAATTGGGGGATTTGCTGAAAGAGATGGTGATAAAATTTATAATTCTGCGATGATTGTCTCTAAAAATAAGCTAATCGGTGTTTATAGAAAAATACATTTATATTATAAAGAAAAAGAATGGTTTTCACCAGGGAATAAAACTCCAGAAGTATTTAATGTGAAAGGTGTAAATATAGGGGTAATGATTTGTTTTGATTGGTTTTTTCCTGAAACTATACGTACATTAGCTTTACAAGGGTCCGAAATCATCGCTCATCCAAGTAATTTAGTCCTCCCATATTGTCAAAAAGCCATGCAAACTCGATGTTTAGTCAACAGAGTTTATGCAATAACATCAAATAGAATAGGGAGAGAAAAACGGGGAAATGATGATTTTATTTTCACAGGAGGCAGTCAAATTACTTCATATAATGGAGAAATACTCTCTTCATCTCAAAATAATGATATTAACGTAGCTTTTGTAGAAATTGATATTGAAAAAGCTCGAGATAAACATCTGAATCCATATAACAACATTTTTGAAGATCGACGACCTGAATTTTATAAGTTATGAAATTTTAGTATCTTTTAAAATCAAAAATACTTTATAGAGTACTTTTAACCTCCTTAATGACTTGATAAGTTCTTCGCAATAATTCATAAGCAACTTGCGGGGGATTCCATCCTTTAAGTCCACAATCAGGTCCAATAAATTTTAAACGATCCTCATAATGTTTTAATGCGAAAAGGAGATTCTTTTTGATGAATTCTTTTGAATCAATTAAACTCAACGTACCTTCATATGTTTTAAGATCATCATATAAGGTCCCTGCATCCAATTTTTCGGCCATTATACTATTTATATTAGTTCTTGTGATACCAACTCGTATAAATTTGTCATACTGCTCTAAATCCTTTTTTGGGATAATATTTGAATGATCAGATGCATATTCACAAGTCAACACGTCAATATTTTTTGCTTGAATTGGAGTGTCATATTTTTTTAATGTGTGGAGATGAATTTGAATACTCGCATCGATTCCTTCAACAGTTTTATCAAAAGCCTTAATTAAGGCATCTTCTTCAATATTAAACATATCGACGTATCCAAACGATGGTTCATCTATAGAGATTATGGTATTTTGTAAATATTTGGTATTATTTATCGATTTTTTAAGAATTGTATTGAGAGATTTAGCAAAATTCATTACAATATCGGGATACAATGTAAACCCATGCTTTTTAATGTATAATTCAATAGGTCCAGTAATGCATGTTTTAATTTCCAGAACATTTCCAGTCCTTTCATAATAGTCTTTTGAAAATGATTCTAAGATAAATAGTTCTGGAATTATTGCTTTTTGGGGGTCAATTAGAGAAGGTTCTGTTTCATAATCTTCAATAGGTTTTAGAAACTGAGTATACATATCCATGAGTTGGGGATAATTTATTATTTCAACGCCTGCATTTAATTTTAACTGAAAAGATTGAAGAAAGGGATGAATAAAATAATTATAGATACCCCTATTCTCAAATATATCTGCATTATTTAAAATTCCCTTGTATCCTGCCCAATAAAATTGCTTAAACTTGTCTTTATCGATATAATCGGGTAAAGGGAAACTTCCAACATCATCGAATTTTGGAAACTCTATCATTTAACTAAGAGGTAATGTTATTTTGGTTTTTCTAATTAATCATAATAGTATTCTCTCATTAAATAATCTATTCTTTTTCTATCTAAATTAAAGAGTTGGTAAAATAGATTATCAACTATTGATTGGATATCTTCTTCTCTCTTATCATTTATTGCTCTATTAATCAATTCTTTGAATGATTGCTTCTCAGGACTATTAAAATAAGATGCTATTTCTAATTTATGTTTAAAATCAAAAGTATCATAATCACAAGCTGAATTTGCTGATTTTACAAGCTGTTCAGTTAATAGCTGAATTAATTCAATGATTGAAATCTCTTCCTTGGATTCAAATTTATTAAAGATTGGTAGGGGGATTCCATTTTCGATTTTTGTTTTACTCCTTTTCATTGCTAAACCTCTCGATTTAAAGATGAACCTCACAATGTTTGAATTTAAATAAGCGAGTAAAAAAAAGGAAGTAAATTCTGTAGGTTTTCTCGGCCATAGGAAATATGTATCTGATGTTGCATAGTATTGATCAATGGCGTATCCAAAAATATTATTTTGAGAAATAAATTTAAAAAAGATCTTAGGGTTTTTATCATATAATGGTTCTAAATTGATTAAATCACTCCCTTTTTCTTGTCTTATATGGCTTCCTCGACGAGGATAATAGATATCTTTAGAATTCTCTTTAGCGTTTTTTAATATTTCTACAAGTTCTTGCTCATATTGTTTTAAATATCTAGTTAAGTTTGGATAGACTTTAGTTATCTGGCTCTCTGTATCCCCGTTTTCAAATTCACTAAATTCAAATTTATTAAAATAAATTATATAACCTTCGAGTTCTTGAGGGTTATATCCGTAGGGTTTAATAGATCGACTTTTATAGATTTTCTTTAATCTTTTTTTCTCAATTGGATTAAGCACAGTATATTTATCATTAATATTAAGTAAAATATCATTTTCCTTAATCAAAATCTGCTCATTTTCTTTCAGAATAAAAATTTCATCTTTAATTAGTATTAATCCATTCCTTATACTGAAATAATCTCCTAATAGGGTTATTTTTTCATTTTCGATACAGAAATTTTCTATCTGAGTTATAATTTCTTCAACTTCTCTTGGATAAAGCAGATTCCAATTAAGATGTTGAGCAATATCAGTATTAGTTAAAGCAGAAGTATATTTTTTAATAAATTTAAAATCATAATTCTCAAGCACTTTAGATAAAATAAGTTTATTATATTGATGATCTGTCAGATTAATTTTATCCTTTTTTTTAATTTGAACGACGTCAATTGGTTTATTTATGTGTTTTTCTTTTTCAAGAAAAGTCTTTTTTTGGAGTATAAAGATGCAGTTATGTTGCCCTAAAGCATCACTAAAGATGTTTAATTTTGATAAATCAATGTATTGTAGGATATAACAATCATTAACAATATGAGGTTTAAGGTACTTTATTCCTGTTTTTTTGGATTTAGTTAACCAATAATTAGTAGTAATATAGGACAGAAGTCCACCGGGTTTTAATTTTAATATTCCAAGATGGATAAAATAATAAAATAAATCCATATTTCCTACGAAATATTTCTGACAAATTGGATAATTCTTTATAAGATCTTGAAAAAGCAGAGAGTTATAATTTTGTCCTAAATAAGGGGGATTTCCTATAATTAAATCGAATTTATCATTTGGATTTGATCCTAAAAAATTCGAAAAATTGAATTTTACACTTGGATAATTCTCTAATAAAGTTTTATTTAGATTTAGATCTAATTCATAAGCAGTTATATCACTAAATCCTTTATTTAAGAGAGATTTAAGGAAAATTCCTTTTCCAGCACTAGGTTCAAGAACCACAACTTGATCAAGGTTATCATGCAAGGATAGATATTGATTCATAATGTTTTGAACCATAAATTCTGCTACATAATCAGGAGTATAAACTTGACCTAGTGTATTATTATTCAAATCCATTATATACTAATATTGTTGAAAGAAGCTAAATATTTGAAGTTTTCATTCAACTCTAATTATAAAAAACAGAAAAAATTTAAAGAAAATAATTAAAGAAAAAAATTATTCCTCATGATGATGTTCATGGTGTTCCATTTTAATATTAATGGGTTTCATATTACCAATAGCCCAACCTGCTACTTCATTGAGGGAAGGATGTATTACCATTGACTTATATACAGGCATGAAAGATCCCGCTTCAGGACAAGACCTTCCTAATTTATTAGGACCCGTTCTTGCTGGAAATTCTGGTGAATCACAAGTATAGCCGGCATTCATTAAATATACAAATGGTTGGACAAGTATAGCAGCATGAGGCCCAACTACATGTGCACCTAATAGTTTATAAGATTTGTCAATAACTAATTTAACAAAACCGTTATCAATATCATCATTATCATATCCCATCGCAAAACCTTTCGCTACTGTAGAATAATTTTTGACAGCGACGAATATCTCATGCCCTCTTTCAATCGCTTCTTCTTGAGTCATGCCCACATGTCCAATTTGAGGTGATGTAAAGATTGCCCAAGGTACTACTGAGTAATCAACTTCCTTTTTTTCGCTATCAGGACCAAAAATGTTATTAGCACATAGATCAGATTCATAATTTGCTTTATGTCTAAATTGGTAAAGCCCATTAGCATCCCCAAAACACCAAATATTTGCCTTAGCAGTCTCTAAATACTTATTGGTTTTAATCCAACCGTGATCATTAGTTTCAACTCCAGTATTTTCGACTTTTAATAAATCTGCATTAGAACGACGTCCCGCTGCTACAAATATTTCTTCTGCTTTTAATTCCATTTCTTCACCGTTATTGACATTTTGAACAATAACGCTCTTTTGTTTCTTTTTTGAACTTACTCTTATCGCTTTATGATTCACTAAAATAGTCATGTGTTTCTTAAAATTACGTTCTAAAAATTCACTAATTTCTGGTTCCTCTGTCATCACTAAACGTGGTAACATCTCTACAACAGTCACTTTTGTGCCAAAAGCAGAAAATATATGAGCAAATTCAGCAGCAATCACTCCACCTCCTATTATAATTAAACTTTCCCATGGTTTATCAGGAAATTTGTCACCAAAGAAATTTTCATTTGTAATAAATTCAATTTCATTTAAACCGTGAATAGGAGGAATTAAAGACCGCGCACCAGAAGATAATACATATTTATCTCCTTTAAAATGACCAATAATCTCTCCAGATTTTACTGATTTGACTTGCATCTCGTATTCTCCAATGAATTCACCCACTCCTTTAAAAAGTGTTAAATTTTCAACGTTTGATAACCCTTCTTCCATAGCTATACTTTCATTTATTTGACTCCACATTCTTTCTGCAATCATTTGCCAATCAATGTCCTCGACTCTAAATTTAATTCCAACCTTGCTTGCATGCTCTGCTTCTCTTATTAAATCTGCAGGATGAACCAATACCTTCGAAGGAATACACCCCCGAGTTAAACAAGTAGCTCCAAGTTTGGTATCTTCAACTAAAGCGCATTTTAATCCCATTTGAAGTCCATAATTAAGAACATTTAAACCGGCTCCAGATCCAATAACAACCAAATCATATGTTTCCATACTTTCAAAAGGATAAATATTACATATAAAGTTTTTAGTAATGATTTAAAAATTGAAATATAAAATTAAATTATATAAATTATAAAAGATAAAAAGCAGATTTGACCTTAAATGAAGTAAATAGAATTCTCTTCTTGTATAATTTCAATTTTATAAAGAGATTTAAGAAAATAAAATGAGAATAACTGATATATCTTGCCAGGTATTCTCTGATTTTAGCCAAAAACAACTTCTTGGAGTTTAGGAAATATTCGGGGGTAATGAACCGCCATGCAATGAACTCCCGCCAAAAGTTTCTTCTTTTTAAGTTCAGATATGAAGGGTTTAAAAAATTCATAATTGGCTTGATCATAGGCTTCTTTTTGCATTTTCTTATCTGGAAATTCCTTTTTAATAGATTTCCATTGTGCTAGTATCTCTTTAGGTACACTTACGCCTGGTACAAATTCATCAAAACCTTTTGCTATACCATAGCTCTTCATTGGGAATATCCCTAGTAAAACGGGTACATTATATTTCTTAATACCTGTTAAAAATTCGATCGTTTTTTCTATATCATATACTACTTGAGTTTGGATGAATTCAGCTCCAGCCTCGGCTTTTCGCCCAATTTTAAGGATTTCTGCCTCCACGGGATTAGCATTTGGATTTGCAGCTGCTCCAACATGTAATTTAGGTGGAGCTTCGATTTCATAACCATTGATTGAACCCTTATCTACCATCTCTCGTACAAGCTTTACTAAAGTCGCGGAATCCAAATCGAAAACTGGTTTACTTTCAGGCATATCTCCCAATGCGGTGTGATCTCCGGTGAGGGATAGAACGTTTCGGATACCTAGTGCATGTGCTCCCATCATCATCCCAGCAATGCCTAATTTGTTCACGTCCCTAACAGTCAACTGCCAAATGCATTCTAAACCTGATTCACGCTGAATTATATGAGTAGCAGCCATGCTATTAATTGTCACTATTCCGAGAGGACTATCTGTAACGTTTGCTGCAACTACGTAGGGAGCCATTTGTTTTGCTTCATGAATTGTATGGCTTAAATCAGTTGTTTTTTCGGGCTCTAATTCTCCAGTAAGAATAAATTCACCACTTGCGAGTTTTTCTCCTAATTTGGAATAAATTTTCTTCTCTGTCATTTTTTTTCTACCTCCATACAACTTCTCGTTGATGACCTCTTTCACTCCAATTTACAGATTCTCTTAGCTTGGAGAATAGATCTAATCGTCCAAGTTCTTTCAAACGTTTATATATCAAAACCCATCCACAATCTTTCTCATACTTACCTACTTCACACTTGCCATCAACCATTCCACCACATGGCCCATTCATTAGAGATTTTGCGCATGTCGTAATGGGACATATTCCTCCAGTTTCATTCAAAAGACAATCACCGCAGCCTTGACAACGCATATAAAAACGTCCAATTCGTTCCGTCATTCCCATAAATTCAGTATTAGTCCCAACAAATACAGGTATCAGAGGAAATTTATTTGAAAGAACTTCGGTAATACTTGCAACCCCAAGTCCACAACTTAGAGTAAGGATAGCATCAGTATGTCTGAGTTCTTCTTCAATTTTACGAAAATCTGTCTTCATAACTCGATTATCACATACTTCCTCGGGTACTATCACTGTCGAGATCTCAAAACCTTCTGCCTCTAATTTCTCCGCCATTTCCTTGGCACCTTCAGTTCCTCCGGTTTGACACATAGCAGCACAACTAGCACAAGAAACAATTGTGATTCTTTTTATATCTTTAATTGCTACTACTATTTCTTCAAACGGCTTTTTTGTAGTGATAATTGTCATATTATTTATCTCAATATATGCTTATTTTCTATTTTTAGTATATTGAGAATAAAAATTAAGAAATGCATTAAAAGTTAATTATTAACTTTGATAATTTTGTGGACAATTTTATTAATCTTTATGACTGATATTAGTAATTTGTTTGTAGATTTTTAGAAATGTACTATACATAATTGACATTTATTGTGTATTTTTTACAATAACTTATCTCTCAAAATATATTTTTAATGCTATAAAAAGGTAATAAAAAAAAGGTTTAATTTATAGAAAAAGGGTACTAAGATGTTATGAATATAGGGATGATAAAAGATAAAACTAATCCAAGGAAATAAACTAATCCAGCATATAACATATTACTATCATTGTTTTTGAAACCATGAACTATTAGCAAAATAAATCCAATCAATACTAGCCATCCAAAAAAGCTTATTATTATGAAAATTGTAGTAAGCGTCCAAACATCAACCCCAGAAATTTGAAATAAAATCATATATAATTCTCCATTTAATCCTATCACATTTACGGAATAATAAATAATCCATAGAATACCTGAAATCATAAGATAAGACTTTAATTGTTGTCGATTTTTTAATCCGAATATTAAAAATATCACACCATAAGTAATCAATGATGGAACGCTAAATAATAATCCTCGAAAAACATTATAAGCTAAATATATTTGAGTTTCAACTTCGTTATAAGGGGAACTTAATAATAAATCAGGTAGTAAAAAGGATAAAACGATAAAAATTATATTAGTAATACCAAGATAAATTAAATATTTAGAAGCATGGACTTCTGGAGATTGTTTTCTTCCCGATTGAATAAAGAATATATTGTAAATTATCGCAATTATTGAACTAGTTATTGGTATATAGTATAGCATTGAAAACTCAATAAAATTAAAGACTAAAGTCATATTTTCACCCTCTCTTTTTTTGATAATTTTCTTAAATTTAAAGCAATCTAGCAACTAGAATATTTAAAAGTATCTGTATAATAGATATTCTGATCTATAATAGGTATTTCTTCATAAATATTGCTCCCATCGGTAGAGCGGGATAATCTGATTGTTCCTTCAGTGTTGACATCATATCATTTGTTGAGAGGAGCAGATTAGAAGAAAAGCGGTTAATCTCATGACTATTAGAATGTTTAATATGAAATGTTGAGAAAGAACATATGTTTTGTTCCTATGGACGTGAACTTTGCAAGGAAATGGTATGAGAATAAGATCCAGAAATAGTTCAAGAATAAATAACTCTAATTTATGTTCCAATTTATAAATATCTAAGATTTAAAACTATCTTTAATGTGTTAATACTTATAAAAATCGCGTAAAATTAATCATCAAAATAAATTTTAAAATAAAAATTATAAATAATTTTATTGAGTTAGTAGATATGGCAGCATTCGTGCTATTGGGACTGCGAGACCTCCGAGAAGGGAACCTATTGAGGTTAGTTTCTTGAAATAATCCTTTATGTTTTTAGTTACTTTTATTGCTCGCGTTTTTCCTTCGATTATGGTACCATCTTCGGCCATTAAGAAAATTTGAATGGTTTGTTCACCGACTTGTCTTGGTTCTAAAGTTAACCAGGTAGTATCTCCATTTTCTAACATTGATGATAATATTCCTACAATATCATTTGATCCCTTTGAAATTAATGGAACGGGTTCAGTGGGAATCAAGAACGCTCCTCTCCCTTCCACGTTAATATCAAGTACCACTTCATTAGGATCAAACCCAGGAGCAACAACTCTAATCTTGTACTTCTTGGCTTCAATTGCGTTGTTGTAGAGAAATATCATAATATTTAATTCACTGTTCACAAATGTAATTTCCTGTGCGCTTGAATCCATGTATATCGGGTCATTTGAAAGACGTTGAATATTATCCGACAATTCTAATTGTAATCGGTCTACGATGTTGAAAAATCCCGGATTATACTTCTTGATGTACACAAAAAGCTTGTAAATATCTTTTGTAGAAAAATACCACGATCCTTCAATGAGTAATCCTTTTTCAATGTCGTATTCGATTGAGTCGATGTCGAAAATTTCTTTTAATTCTTGAGCGAATTGATCCGTATCAATTACATTCTGATAGCGCAAATAATAAAGAAACAAAATTGACTCCATTGCGAAAGTAATTGGAAGCTCATCAGCTTCTTGTTCCTTAACTTTTTGGATGAAACGTGGATTTAGTAATTTGTTGATTCCTCCTAAATACTCGTCATACTTTAAAAAAGTAACGGGATCGAGATGATCAGAGAAGACTTCCCCAAAAAAGTTATCCAAGAAAATTTGATGTGTTGTTGGCTTGTAAAAATCTTGAAGACCGTTCACATCGTGAATATTTAAATTTAAACTTCTTACCAACAATGCTAAACCGAATCCAATTAAAGCAAACCCTATAGCAGCGAATCCTATATCGGAAACCTCAGGTTCAAGAACCATGAGAAGGAATAATACTAATGATACGATGGATATCAACCCAATTATTTTTAGTAGATTAGTTACCCGTTTAACTCCGCTAAAAAGCAAATCAAATCCATCTAAACTATCTATTGGTCTACCTCTTCTTCGTTCAAAATTAAGTCTCATCTTTAAACTCTTTTCGGTCTTCATGGCTCCAAGAATTAGAATTATCGAGTTAATTCCATAGAGAACGAGTATAACAATGAATATAATTGTTAATGTTGCATCTAGGAAGGTGTAATTAAATAGCGTTAAGATAGCCATTACGACTAAAATCAGTGGAAGGATGTATAAGAAAAATTTTCCCCATTTATTCATGTAACTTATTAATTTA
Source organism: Promethearchaeota archaeon (assembly GCA_019894955.1). Taxonomy (GTDB): domain Archaea; phylum Asgardarchaeota; class Lokiarchaeia; order Sigyniarchaeales; family SOKP01; genus SOKP01. The sequence continues at coordinate 17,262 of JAGXNQ010000042.1, forward strand.
CCTTGGACACGCTCCTTCTTTATTACTTTATTCAGTTCTTTTTTTAAATCTTTTTCCATGTTAAATTCTAACCTTTTACTAGTAAATGTAAGTTTTGTATAATATGTATTAAAGAACTTTTTGTTTAAATTGTTATTGAAAGGGAAAAAATAGAAGGATAGGATGATTTTATCATAAAAAAATAAAGGATTATATGTTTGCTTGATGAAGATAGTATAATTAATCAATATTTAGTTGAAGGAAAATGTCATTAAACGATATAATAGATTTTGAAAAATTTAAGATTCATCAGTTAGGATATGTATTTAAAGATGTAAAAAAACAAGCAAAAATAATGGAAGAAATCTATGGGATAAAATTTACTTTGTCAGAAACTCCTAATCAAAAATTTATGTTTCGTGGGCGAGAAGTTGAGACACACCTCATAACGGGATTTGCCAGAACGTTAGATACCCAAATTGAATTAATACAATGGGTTAGTGGAGACTGTCTTTATAAAGAATTCTTGGAAGAAGGAAGAGAAGGATTGCATCACTTAGGTGTATTTGTGGACGATTTTAATAATTACGTTCAAACTTTTAAGGACAAAGGTATTGGAATTTTGCAATCTGGTATAATGGGATCATTAAATCTCGCATACATGGATACACAAAAAAGCCTTGGCGTAATAATTTAATTATTTGAGATATTAAAACGAAAAAGAAAAAAATAAATCATGTCAGAAATTGATAATTATGAAATTGTGAGACAAAAACTAAGTCTCGGGCCATTATATGCACCTAAACATAAAAAAGTGTATGAATTATTGAGAGTCTTATGGAATGAGGAAGAAATTCATCTTCTTACCTATTTCAAGGATGCAGATCATTATATATCATTAAAATATTTGACTTCTGAATCTGGTATTCCAAGGAAAGATATTAAAGTTGTTTTAGAAAGATTGCGCTCAAAAGGTACTATTGTCAAGAGAGCTTCAAAATACGGTTTAATCCCGATTTTTCCAGGAATTTTTGAAAAATATTTTATAAGACGAGCGGATTCTGAAGAAAATCAAAAAAAAGTTGCAGAAATTTATCGATGGCTCTTTAAAAATTTCGTGCCTTCATTTTTTGCTGATTCTAAAGTGAAATTTTTCCGACCTCGATTACCTGTTGGAGCAAAAGAGAAATTAATCGAAATTGATGAAACACTTGACGTAGAATCTCAAATACTTCCTTACGAATTAGTCACCCAGTTAATTGATAAATATGATTCTTTTTCCTACATCACTTGTCAATGTCGGTTAATTGGTGAAATTACTGGTGAGCCTTGTGAAGTAGCACCTGCAGAAATGGGATGTTTTCTAGCTGGAGAGGGTGCTCGATCTGCAATTGAGGGCGGTTTACCAAACTTAAACAAGGAAGAAGCGTTAGAATACCTCCGAAAAACAGAAAAAGCAGGATTAATTCATAACTGTGTTGCAGATAACAGCATGGAATCAACACTTTTCATTTGCAATTGTTGTAGTTGTCATTGTGG
>JAGXNQ010000043.1 GCA_019894955.1 Promethearchaeota archaeon
TATCGAAGTCTTGAAAGAAGATATTGAAAAAATTATTTCCGATAATGTTAGAAAGAAAATAATTGAAAAATTCAAACAACTTGGATTCTTTTACATAACAATAGATTTGGAAGGATTTAGATCGGGATCTTTAAATGAAATTCTCTCCAGTTTAAAAAATTGACGATTCTCCTCTAATATAATCGATAATTTTCTTTCGTTTATTCAAAGATTCACGAGCTGCTCGTTCTACATTCTTTTCCATAAAATTAATTGACTCAGGAGTTTCTTCACCTATTTCTTGTTTAATTTTTGTATAAGCTGATTCTCTAAATCGTGGTAAAACATTTTTCTTTTCTTTTCCTTCAAAAATCATTGAAACCTCCATGGAATTATCTACATATCCTATTTCATTACACTTTACATTAATTTCGTTTAAATCACTAATAATTTGGTTAGAAATTTCACTAGAACAATAAATCAACAAAGCATCTAAAGATACACCCAAATAATCAACTCCTACAGATTCTAACAAATTTAGTACCTTAGGATTTACTAGACTTCTTACTTCTTGTTCAAATATGGTAACTCCGCATTTCGCTTCATAATTGATTTCATATAAATCTCCTCTTAGACCTCCATTAGTCACATCACACATTGCACGAATCTCATCTACATAGTTTGAATTCAGAATTTTCTCACAAGCTTCAAGGAATTTAATATTCATGGTTTCTTTAACAACCTCGTGATGTCCAGAATAAATCGCAGTGGTTGAAATTGTACCTCCCCCTGCTCCTTCAGTCATTAAAATTTTATCTCCTTCTTGGATATTTCTTCTTGCTAATAAATTTTTCATTGCTAATCCAATCGCTGCAATCCCTCCAACAAACCGATTTCCAATAACCATATCTCCACCAATCCTTAGAGTTGAACCTGCTGTAATAGGAACCCCTGCTAATTCTGAAATTGTTGAGACCCCTGCCATAAAGTCAAATAATTTTCCCACATCTGCATCATCACCTAAATGAGCATCAATCATAATCGATATTGGTTTTGAGCCTTTAACATAGAGATCTCGTAGTGCAGCCCTCGATACGCTTCACGCAATTTCATTTCGTGAATTTACGTGAAAGCCACACAAGAATGGAAAGTCACTTAAGCGACTATGAATCCCTTCCATTTTAGATACAATAATTAAATCCTCTTCAGTTTTAAATCCTTTAATATCAGAAAGTCTTACAGCACCCGCATCATCTAATGAATCTGGTGATAAAAAAGCTTTTTTTTCTGTTTCAGATAACTCTGCAATTAGTTTATGGACAAAAAAGTCTCCTGAACCTCTACAACCAACTCCTTGTTTTCCAACAGTAATTCCAGCTTTTTCAAAGTCTAATAATTTTCTCATAAAGGGATCCGAAACAGAATTTATATCACTCTTTTTACATTCTTCATAGACTGCTTCAGAAAGCGAAATTGCTTTCTGTTTTTCAATTTCTTTAAAGTCCATATATTCAGTAACAAGCCTTCGTATAATTTGCTCTTTATTGAAACCTTTTTCCATTAACCTTCTTGTTAAACCTTCTAAATCACTCAATTCTAAAACCTTGTAAATATAACAATTAACATTAATTAATATTAAATTAAGAAATCATAAAATATCTTGTTTAATACCCATAAAAAAATGAAAATATTCTCTGAATGACAAAATATCAAAAAAATTACATAAAAGATGATAAAAAATATCTCAAAATTGTATTTGGCAAGATTATACAATCAAAAAATAAATTTACAAATTGATTTAAATCAATTGAAGAAGTCAAGAAAAGATAGAATGAACAATCATAACGAATATAAGAAACTTAGAAAGGAGATATAGGGGGAATTTACAAGTTGGATCTTCTATAACTTATTCAATTGATTGCTAACTTTATATCTGAAATTCTTCTTTAACAATCCTAATTGAATATAGCTTGAACTGATTAAAACTAAGAAAATACTCAATATTATTATTAGTGGTGATTGAATAGATGGTAGTACTGCAAAAGGATAAACAAACAATACATTCAATATTAAACCAAACGCGAAACTTAATATTAGTGATATGCTTAAGATAAAAAAACTCTCCCACATCAGTATCTGCTTGATTACTTTAAATTTAGCACCAATAGCTCGCATGATGACATAGTCTTTCAATTTTTGAGCCAAGGCTGATTTTTGGTAGTTATAAATAGAGCTTAATAATGCAATTAACAGAATAATTAGAGTAAAAGCAGAATACGAATTTAGGGAGTCAATAAATGTTAAGTTTCTATTGAATACGCTATTTAGCTTAAGATAATCATAAGACTGTCCTAAATTTTGAGTAATGAATACTGCAATATCAGATTCATTCAAAAGATTTGGATTTATTTTTATACAAACAATATTGATTTGATCTCCTGAAAAATTGAACATTTCTTGAAAAGTTCCGAGGCTCACGTAACCTGCATGACCCGAATAAAAACTATCAATGACAGTTCCTGAAATATGAAATGTGTGATTTAGGTTAGTAAAACGGACACTTTGAATATAGGCGTAATCAAAAAAGTTGTATGCCAATCCATCACCAATAGTAATATTATCATAAAAATCCTCATCGTTGAAAAATCTTCCCTGAATTTCAAAATCTTGATTAAGTCGTTCCGGATCTATTCCTATAAAAGGATAGCATCCTTTCCGTTGTTGACCTACAGTAGTGTAAAAACTCGAAGGCGGAGGAGGATAGCGTCCCCCCAATGATGGATCCTCTTCCCCTAGTGCAAATGGATCATAATCATTATAGTATCCATCTAATTCTTCTACATCACAAAATTCTACCAATCGATAATCAAGATTCTCAATTCCACTATAAAATTCTAGTTCTAAAATATCACTAAGATTAAAGAGATATTCTGGACGCGTGAACTGAATACTCTCTTTTCCAATAAATTCGTTAGGATTAGAAAACATCTCATACATTACAGAATAATTATTTATAACATGCTTATGACCTATAACTAAGATATTTTCATTTTGAGATTTTTTAATCCACTCCGAAGATGAATTACTAATTATTAAATTTCCAGTAATTAGTGTGAAGATAATAGTTATTATCATTGTTATAGTTACAGTGTATCTTCTAAATTCTTTTCTCCTTCTTTTTGAATTTTTTATTGCAATTCTGAGTTTTAGGAATCTAAACTTTAATTTTTGTCCTGTTGATTTTGCAATTGTAAGATCATAGGGGATGTCCTTAGAAAACAATTTGATTACATTCTGCATACTAATTTTTCGTATTTTAGTCCCTGACACAAAGTAAACTCCAAAAAAATCAATAAAAAAAACTGCTGTAATGATGATAAAGTCCAAATTAAGAAATAGAGGGAATCCAAGTAAGTTTATGGTATATGAAAAAAATAGAAAAGAAATAATTCCAAAGATATTACCAATAATTGTACTAAAAATATACAAAACAAGAACTTCGAGAAGATAAAAAGAAACTAATCGTTGTGGAAGACATCCTAATGCTTTCATAACAGAAATATCTTCTTTCTTAAATGAGATAAGGGATGATGTTGAAATTATAATTAAAGTAAAATTTGAGATTATTATTAAAAACATAATGAGATTATTAAACTGCGAAAAAACCCTATCAATGGAACCTGATAAATAAAATTGATTGGTAAAAACATTTACTTGAGTATTTAGTTCATTAATAAACGTGTTCTGATTAACCGAATTAAAAAAATTAACCATAAAAGTCGTTAAACCTGAAAATAGACTCATAATGCAGAAATAAGGAAATGTGGTTTTCCTACTTCGATAAATATCCTTTAAAACAAAATCTATAGACATATTATAACAATCTAATTATTTAAGATATAAGATTTCAGATATCATATTATACACTTCTTACTTTGATTTATATTTGTTTTGCTTGAATAAATATTGGATTGAGATATTATGAAATATGTTAAATTATCGAGAAGGAAAATATTTAGAAAATAAGCAGTGATTTTCTAATAAGAAAGATTGGAAAATTCCATATTTAATGACTTTTCAATATTTTTAAATAACCTCTCTAATGAAAACGGTTTATCTTTAAAACTGATTGCTCCTATAGACAATGCTATCTCTTTAATAGTTTTATCTGCACTTGCAAATATGATTTTGGGTTTGATTTCGCTGGAATTTGCTAATATCTCTTTTGTAGCTTCGATACCATTCTTAATTGGCATTCTATGATCCATTACGATGATCTCAGGCTTATCTTTGAAATCTTTGTATAACCTCACAGCTTCTTCACCATCTTTCGCAGATCCAATCACATTATATCCTTTAATGCTTAAAGCTTTCTCATATAATAACCTTAAAGAATGATCATCTTCGACAATTAGGATATTTACCATTTTTTTCCCATTTTAATTTAGATTAACATTATATTTATTGATTATTATAGAGGACTAATTGTTTAGACAATAATGTTAAAAATATATATCCATTCGATTATAGAATATTATATAAAAACTCTAATTTTTAACTATTTGGTTCTTTGTGAGTCAAATATAACAGCTATTAACAAAAATGCCTAGAAGAGATGTTTTCGTTATGATCTGAATTATATTATATTTATATTAGTTTGATTATTCATAATATTAGTTTTAGATTTAGAGTGCTATTCTAAGAGAATACTATGAGAATCAGAATTACAACTCCTTGTCGCATTCATCTCTCTTTAATCGATGAAAACGGATATACGGGAAGAGTTGACGGAGGAATTGGACTCATGTTAAATCGTCCAAATGTTGTATTTGAAGCTTCGAATAGCGCTCAAGAATTTAAGATTGAAGCGCATAGATATTATCGTGAATCAATAGAAGTGATTAATGAGAAGGCCTCTAAAATTTTTAAAGCATTTAATGTGAACAATAAGAATTTTCATTTTCACTTGAAACGATACTATCCTTCTCATGTAGGACTTGGCTCTAAAACACAACTATCTTTAGCAATCGCCACTGCAATAACAAAATTGAAAAATCTATCAGATCTATCATTAAGAGATTTAACTAAAATAGTTGAGAGAGGAGGTACTTCAGGTATAGGATGGCGGGGTTTTGAAGAAGGTGGTTTTATTTTAGACGCAGGACATGATTTTGGTAAGGGAAAAGAAAAAGAAACATTTCTTCCTTCCTCAGCATCAATAGATGCCGATCCAGCAATAACCCTTTTGAGATATCCAATTCCAGAAAATTGGAGCTTTCTTTTAGTTATCCCTAATGTTAAAAAGGGAGCTTATGGTGATGAAGAAATTAGCATATTTCAATCTCATGCTCCTATCCCTAAAGAGGAAGTAAATGAAGTTTCACATCAAATTTTAATGAAATTAATACCTGGTTTAATAAGAAATAATCTTGAATGTTTTGGAGAAGGTTTAAAACGTATTCAAAACATAGGATTTAAGAAAGTTGAAATTAGTTTGCAACATGAAATCGTTAAAGACTTATTAAAATTTTTTGAAAATTATGGCTTAAAAGCCTATGGCATGTCATCCTTTGGTCCAAGTGTTATAGGGATTACAGAAAATGAAGATACTACAGCAAGCTTATTAAAATTAGTGCAGAAACGATTAAAAAACATAGGAGGACATATCTATATTTGTAAACCAAATAATAGTGGAGCAAAAATCGAATTTTTGGATGATAATGAATGAGTAATTATGATGAAAATATATATTTTTCTCCAGATTTGAGCAATAGGGAGCGAGCTACTTTTGAAATTGGCATTAAATTAGGAGCACTATATCATTTATTAAGCGGTGTTCCAATCTCATCGGATAAGAAAGTAATAGAATCAATTGAAAAAGGATTTGAAGCTTCGATATCTTGTCAACCCTATGTAAAATCTGTGAAATTAAATATATTAAAAGTTAAAATTAAAGGCAGTAAATCAACAGAACTTGATTATGATGAAATTAGTGGTGATAAAATTAAAGCCCTGGTCACTATTGAATATAAATCAATCCTAGTAGTGGCTAAAATTGAATGGATCGAAAAATTGCGATACCCTCTAATGTTTATTGAAAAAATTGAAGAATTATAACACTCTTATAACACCTTAATATAATCCTTGACAAGATTAATTGCTTTTAAAGCACTGGAATTTTTTCCAAATTTTGTGATCATGTCAAAGTAATCATTAATTTTGGATTCAATTTTTGAATACAATAGATCATCTTTATTATTTCTCGCGATTTTTAATCTAGTTGCGAGGATGATGCTCTCTAAAGCAAGATTTTCTGCTCTATTATATAATTTGAATGATTCTTTTTTTTTTATAGAATAGATAACTTCTAATTCGAATTCCGTCGCACTAATTGTCCCCATATTATCTTGTTTCACAATTTGAGTTTCATTTACTACACTACAAAATATTACCATCCAAGCTTGCTTTAAATAGGGGATTCTATTGTCCTCCCCTCTATGGCTATATTCATAGTAGAGATAATCTTCAATAGGAATTCCATTGAAACCACTTTTAATTTTTTTTAAAGATGCTTGAGCAAAAAGTTCTACCTCCTCAATAAAATTAAGAGATACAAATCTATATTCTTTTAAATTTTCATGAGTAACAGTATTATTATATGGTTTTATTTTGAGTAATCTATCATCAATTACACTTATGCCCATAGAAGCTGTGTTTGGATATTCATTCTCATCTTTTTTTGAGATAGTGGAAGCTAGAACTTCATAGAGATAATCTTGGTTTAAACCATAATCTTGAAGGTTACCCATCTTCTATTCACCAATAAAAAATATTATTTTTAATATAAATAAAAAGAGTTATTACAATTTCATAATTAGCAAAATTAAAAATTATGTTTTTCAGTAATTATCCTTCAAGAAATACTAAACTTACATTGTAATGACACCTCTAACCGTTATTGGCGTGGATCCGGGATCATTGAGTTGGGATTTTTTTGGTTTAAATGGAAAGGAAATTATTTTAGATGCTTCAATCCCATCAAAAGAGATAATTGAAAATCCGGAAAAAGCTATATCGATAATAAAAACCATTGATAAGATTGATTTAATCGTAGCTCCAAGTGGATTTGGTCTTCCTTTAAAAAAGGTCGATGAATTATCCGAAGAGGATCTATTCTTGACATTATTGAAATCTAACTTGAAAGAAAAAAATCAACTCCTTGGATTAGGTAACGTTCTAAAATTAATTCAAAAAGAGAAATTACCCGGAGTCATCGTTCCAGGAGTTAAACACTTACCAACTGTTCCAAGATACCGAAAAGTGAATAAAATTGATATGGGAACTGCAGATAAATTATGTACGGCAGTAACTGGCATAAGAGATCAGATCGAAAGATTCAATTTTAGTCCACAAAACTCTAATTTTATTATGGTTGAAATCGGTTATGGTTTTACTGCTGTATTAGCTATAGAAAATGGGCAAATAATAGATGGGATAGGTGGTTCAAATATCATGGGTTTTAGAGCTTGTGGTAGTCTTGATGGTGAACTAGCATATCTTATTAAAAATATTAAGAAAAAAGATATATATAGAGGTGGTGTTTCATTTATTGCCGGTTACGAGGATTTAAGCCTGGAAGAAATAACATTACTAGCACAAAAAGATGATAGAACTAAGATGGCTTTAGATGCTTATTTCTCAAGTGTAAGCAAAGCAGTTTATGGGATCACGTCATCTTTTTCACAGAAAGATAAAATTAAAGAAATTTTAATAGCTGGTAGAGGAGCAGAGGTGATACCCATCAAAAAAGAAATCACATCCAATTTAAAAGATATAGCTCCAGTAAAATTAATGAAATCTTATAGTCATCTCTCAAAACGCGCTGCTCAAGGCGCAGCTTTCATTGCTAATGGGTTAATGAAAGGTGAATTTGAGTCTATCGTATCTAACTTAAAAATTACAGAATCATCAGGCTCGATTTTAGATGATATATTTATTTCATTTGATAGAAATAACTTGATGCGTGATCTAAATTAATATACTTATAATAACAGGACAACAAAGTTTTCCAATTATTTTAGAAATTGTCAGTTCCATTAAAAAACATCAAATTTCAGTGGAAGAAGCTCCAGTATCGGTTTCTGCTTTTCTTACTAAACAAATTACACGTAATATTTTATCAACACTTACACTTTCTCAGTATGATCTCGTATTAATACCGGGATTTGTTCAATGGGATTCTTCTGATATTGAAGAAGAGTTTTCTATTTATATCAAGAAAGGACCTGAATTTGCTTCAGATTTACCCGTAATTTTAAAAAACTTAGATGATTTAAGCCTTTCAAATGTAATACCTGCAAACAGAATACTTGTTAATTCTGGGGAAACGAAATTAAAACAATTAATTGATGAGATATATAGAAAAGCTAAAGAAAATCTTGGATTAAACACATATTATATAAACCCTAAAAGATCTAATATCATTATTGGACAAGGTCTTCCACCACCCATTATAGCTGAAATAGTAAATTGCACGAAAAAGAAAAATAATGATATCCTTAAAAAGGTAGAGCATTACATTAATTCGGGTGCCGATATTATTGATATCGGATGCATCGCAAATAACCCGGATGTCACTAGAATTAAAGAAATTATTCATCTAATCCGAAAAAACCATGACATCCTTATCAGCATTGATTCCATGGATTCTAGTGAGATTTTCATTGCTGTAGATAATGATATTGATCTCATCTTAAGCATGGATTTAGGTAATTATGAAGAATTCTTAGATATTCCAAAAACTATCCCTATAGTAATACTTCCAACAAAAATTAATGAAGGTTATTTCCCTAAGGATCCAGAAACGAGAGTAGTAAATCTATTAAATTTAACACGAAAAATGCATGCGGTGGGTTTTAAGAAATTAATTGCCGATCCTCTACTAGAAACACCTATAGCACCTGGATTTTGTAACTCTTTAGAAGCATATTTCTTATATAAGAAACAAATTTCTCAAAAAGAAAACAAACACCTCGAACTTCCAATGTTTTTTGGAATCTCTAACGTTGTTGAACTTATGGATATAGATTCTGTGGGAATAAATGGTCTTCTTGCAAGCATTGCTATCGAATTAGATATGGGAATATTATTTACTGTGGAACATAGTTCAAAATTAATGGGGGGTGTAGCTGAACTTAGGGAGAGCACTAATTTGTGTTATTTATCAAAACAGAATAAATCACCTCCAATCAATCAAGGAATTCAATTATTTAAAGCAAAGGGTAAAACTAATCAAGCATTTCCAACTATTGATGAAAGTAATATTATATCTATCAAAGAATTAAAATCATCTTACAAATCCGATGATATAGGTTATTTTAAAATATATGTAAACCAATATTCAAGAGAAATTTATGTTTTACTCTTTTCAAACAGCCACCAATTATCTAAAACGTTTGTAGGTACAAATGCAGAAGCAATTAGTAAAGAAATAATTTCATTAAAAATTACTGAGGACCTATATCACATCAACTATATCGGTAGAGAATTAACAAGAGCAGAAACATGTTTAGAAACAGGTAAACCTTACATACAAGATGAATAAAACTCTATTTCAGATTTTAAAAATTAAAAAAAGAGATTAAAATTATAACATCTCAATACACGTTTTTAAATCCATTCCTGGTTCTAACAATGGAGTTAACTTAGCACCTGTTTTCCCTAAATTAGCCATGTGTAATTTCATTGCTTCTTCGCTTTCATACTTCTCATAAAACAAGATAGTATTTTTGAATTTTCTCCCAGCAATTATATGTGGAATATATTCGAGAGTTCCGGGTTCTGATTCCTTGATATTAGTAACCATTTCTTTCAGAACTTCTTTAGCTTCATCCATTTTTCCTTCTTTTACTTTAACCTCAGCTATAATAGATACCATTTCATATTAACCTTTTAATTTTGTATAAATAGAAAAAAAAGACGTACTACTTAAACTCAATCAATTATCATTAGTAATTTAATAATAGTTCAGATTATTGTATACCGTATCTCGTTGAACTGGTTTTTTCCCTGCAGATTTAATTATCTCAATAATTTCTTGAGGGGAGAGATACTCTCCAAATTCCGCACCAGCACTTTTTGAGATGTTTTCTTCCATTAACGTGCCTGAAAAATCATTAACTCCATAATTTAACGATATTTGAGCGAATTTTGGCCCCAATTTCACCCACGAACATTGGATATTATCAATATAATTATTAAAAAAAATTCGAGCCACGCAAAATAAGCGGAGATCATCTATTCCATAATTCCATTGTAATGTGAATTTATTTTGTTTTGAAAGAAAAGGATTGTCCTTAATAAACGGTAAAGGGACAAATTCCGTGATTCCTCTTGTATCCTTTTGTATTTCTCTTAAAATGTCTAAGTGCTCAATTCGATCTTTTAATCCTTCAATGTGACCATACATCATTGTAGATGTAGTTGGGATATTTTTTCCATGAGCAAGCTTTATTATTTTAATCCATTGGTCTGTTGAAATTTTATTTGGGCAAATTTCTTTTCTTATTTTATCAACAAGGATTTCTGCTGCTGTGCCCGGCATTGAATCAAGTCCTGCTTTTTTCAATTCTTTTAAAACATCTTCAATAGAGGATTGATATAATTTTGACATGAACCAAACTTCTTGGGGTGAAAAAGCATGAATATGAATCTTAGGATCGATTTCTTTTACTGATTTAAGCAAATCTATGTAATATTGAAAACTTAACTCAGGATTGATTCCTCCTTGAATGCAAACTTCACTACAGTCTGCTTTTTTTGCTTCTTCTACTTTAATTTTTATAGAATCATTAGATAGTAAGAAAGCGTTTTCATCTTTGGCAGAAACACTGAAAGAACAAAATTTACAAGATTGATAACAGACATTTGTAAAATTTATATTTCGATTTACTACAAATGTTACAAAATCTTCCTTTTTTTCATAACGTAGTTGATCAGCAACTTGCTGTAGAGCAAAAAACTCTTTTCCTGTCACCATTAATAATTTAAGTGCCTCTTCTTTATCTATTTCTTCAGAATTTAGCGTTTTTCTCAGAATCTTTTTAATATCGGGGTCAATATGATCAAGGGAATATGTATCAGACATTTAATTAATAGATTGAAGTTTTTTTTTAATATTTTCTGAAATAAATCCTTCTTTATTGATAAATTTATCATAAATAGGAAGTCTTTCTTTCAAATGAAAACCACTTCTAGAACAAATTTGGTCTAATTCCTCTATCATGGGCCAAGGCTTGGATGGATTTATATAATCTATGGTTAAGGGTGAAATTCCACCGAAATCGTCAATTCCTAGTTCTAAAAAATCCTTCTCATACCCTTTAATTAAGTTAGGAGGAACTTGAATTGGTATTTCATTCCCAAATATTAATCGTGCAACTCCAGTAATTTTTAATAGCTCCTCAATCTTTAAATGTTTATCAGGAAGGTATGGAATTCCTTTTTTATAAACAAAATTTTGCAATATAACTTCCTGAATATGTCCAAATTGATTATGAATCTCTTTTAAAGTATATAGGGCATTTACTCTATCTTTAAACTTTTCTCCTATTCCAATTAGCAAACCAGTTGTAAAAGGTATTTTTAATTTACCTGCATTTTTGATATGATTAATCCTGATTGAAGGTGCTTTACTAGGAGAATATTCATGTACTCCTCCTTGCTGAAATAGTTTTTGAGACGTACTTTCTAACATTAATCCCATACTGGCATTAAATTTTTTTAGTTCCTTTAGATCTTCATAAGGGAGCACTCCAATGTTAGTGTGGGGTAAAATATCATTATCTAATAATAGTGAGCTAATATGGACAATAAAATCAATAAATCGGTCAAAATTCATCTCTTTAAGTTTCTTTTGGACAATTTCAAATTTTCCCGGATTTTCACCAGACATTAATAAGGCTTCCTTACAACGATATCTAATACCCTTATCAATAAGATCATGAATTTCCTCAGATTCAATCAAAGCTCTATTTTCATCTTTTCCAGACTTTGGAATGTGATGATTGTAAAAACAATACCCACATTGATTTTGACAATAATTAGAAAGCGATAAGGTAAAATTTTTAGAAAAAGAAACCACATTTCGTTCCTCGATGGACTTCTGATTTCGAACTTCCTTAACCATCAATTTTAATTTATTTAACGATAAATCCCTAAATTTTAGAATTTTTTTCTCTGTTATCATCTTTTAGCTTTCTCATAATGAATAACTACATAATTATTTCTTTCTTTAACCTTAATAACTGTAAATTTAGTACTTTCTATCATTTTTGAAAATCCTTCCCCTTCAACTAAACTGATTGCATTTCTACCACCTACAATCCAAGGTGCAATTGTTAATCTAATTTCATCAACAAGATCATGTTTAATAAAAGTCCAATTCAGTGTACTGCCCCCCTCTAACAATACAGATTTAATTCCACTATCATATAGTTTAGGCATAAGATTTACGATATCTACAGTTGGTCCCGATCCAGATTTTAAGATCCTTATCCCTTTTGATTCAAATAACCTAATTTTTTCTTTAGAAATATTTTCAGTTGTACATATAATCGTTGGATATAATTCTAAATTGAATTCAATTACATTTGATTTAATGGGTATATTTAAGTTACTATCAATAATTATCCTATAATACCCATTATGATCATGATATTTAATGTGCAACTTCGGATTATCTTTCATAATAGTACCCTTTCCAACTATTATTCCATCAACTTCAGTCCTTAGTTTGTGAACTTCCTTCCAATCAGTTTCGTCTGAAATATCCGGATCCCCATCCTTAGAAGCAATCTTTCCATCGATCGTCATTGCTGCACTTAATATAATAAAAGGTTTTTTATCTTCGTTCAAAAACAGCCTTACCTCTATAATATGTTTTTAATATATTAGATGATTTAGTTCGTTGCACGATTAGAGGATAAATGTCTTGAATTTCAAAAGGATATACAAATAAGTTAGGATCGTTAAGGTTTATCATAATAAAATTAGCATATTTCCCTTTTTTTATACTTCCAATATCACTATCTAATTCGAACATTTTGGCGGCATTAATCGTGATCATTTTTAACAGAGTTTTTGCTTCTATTAATTGTTGCTTATCAATTACCCTCGAAATTCTATGCAAATATCTTAGTTCTTCAAATAAATCTGGACTATTTGCCATTACATTATCAGTACCAATGGAAATTTGCATTTTTAACTCTAAAATTGTTGAAATTGGAGGAAATCCTACACCAAAATATCCATTACAACGAGGACATATTATTAGTGAAAGATCATGAACTTTAATTTTTTCCAAATCTTCATCAATAAATTGAGTTCCATGAACAAGAATATCAACCAATCCCTCATCAATAATCTTGTTTATTAATGATTCCTCTCTTACATTCTCAGCACAATGGCAAGCGATTTTTTTTCTATCGCCCTCTCTACAGTTCTTTAATTCCTCATATATTGAAGAAGTTACCTGCCTATAAGTCACCAAACCAATCCCATCGGCGAGATCATAAACGGGGCATACTTGCTCTTTATCTTCGAATCGACCTAATATGAGATAATCAATAGGAAAATTTAATAAAGCCTTTTTTAATAAACTAATCCCTTCCAAACCACGTTCCCGAAAATCAATAAAACATGTTATTCCATTGCGTAATAAATCCTCAGCAGTTTTTAAAATACCTTGGATTTTTACATCTGTTGGAGTGTCTCTTAGAAGTTTATGCTTTATTCCATTAGGAGGAGCAACAACTTCAGTTAAATTTTTATTATATCCTTTTTCTTTAGCAAAACTATCTCCAATATGTATGTGAGAATTAATTAAGCTGGGTATCATAAAAGTAGTTTGAGATTTTCCTATCTTTATTTTATTCTCAGGAGTTATAAATGATAGTTGTGAAATTCTCCCACCTTTATTAATCTTTATTTCTATATTCTCCTTTAATTCCAAGTTATCTCCTATAAGACCATAATCGCATTTAACCACGTTATCGCTCATATCGCTTTCCAAATTTCATTTTTGGGAGTTTAATATTATAATAAACTTTAGGGATTAATATTTTAGAAGTAAAAGCAATTTAAAAAATGATTCCCTTTTTCAAAACAATGAATCCAAATAATGGGGAGTACAAAGAAATCATCAGCATTGAAAATAGCTCAGACAGATATGAAACGGTTATCTAATAGATTATAAAATTTCATGTCATCATTTTAACGAGTTCTGAATAGTTCATTTTTAACTCGCAATACACATTATAGGGATGGATAGACTCAAAACTTTCCACTTGAAAAATAATCTTTCCTTCGCCTAAATCAGGAAATCCTTTAGCATAGAAATTTTTTGCCATCCCTCTCACGATATCTTCAGCAAATAGGGGGTTAAGATGGGCTGTTCGTACAAGTTGTGCTTCTTCTGGTCGTTTTAAAACACTTTGAATTCTTCCGCTCATGGATTCCTCAATGACATCAATGATATCAAGTACATCTATTTGTTGTTGGTTAATATCTTTAATCTGAACAGTTATGGAACCTAAAGATCTCTGATTATGAGATGAAAAGGGCAAGATGTTTAAGAGGGTTTTGATATCTTCATTTGATATGGTTAAATCCTCCCTATTTTTCATAACCGATTCAGCGTATTCTTTACTGAGATCGATGGCACAAGGACAGCAAGACATACCCATTGCTTTAGCACCTATAAAATAATCAAATTCTAGTTCACCCAATTCGGTTCTATTTCCATATACTATAGAGCTTACATCATAACTCTTCTGGATTACCCGGTGATTGTTTTCCTTTAGTTGGATTATTATTTTACCTTCAAGTTTGACTTCAATTTTTGTTGTATATGGATGTTCTTTGAATAATTTTCTAGCTATTCTGTCTGATACAATTTCAATTCTAGAAGCAGGCTTGTATACACTTTCATTGATAACTTCTTCAATAGTTTCACTACTACGGCTCATGTGTATCCCTCTTTGATTTGGGGGGAGCGATATCAATGCTGAGATTTTGGGGTAGAAGGAGTAGCGTTTATTTTCTTGAACAATTTCAACTTTCTTGTCAACTCCAATGATTCCAACTTTATCAATTCCAATGGATATTGCCGAACCGGAGTTTTGCAAATCTTTTTTGAATTTAGGGATTTTATTCACTTAGAAAATGTTTAATCATTAATTTGAAAAAGACTTGGTTGCATATAAAATATTTTTTGAAGGAAAAAAAATAATTCCATTAACCAGAATCAAAACTATTCAGATCTTCATATTTTGTTAATAGATCAAAAACCTTAATCTTAACCTCTAATAAAATCTTGATATATATCCATAATTTTAATTATTTGATGGAATTTGCAAGTGGCTTACCATGTATTATTCTCCAGGAAAAAAGTAGATAGCACTATATTTCATTGATGTTTTCTGCAGGTATTCCTTAAAATCCTCAAATACTTTTTCCAGTTTCTTCACATTTTAAAACTGAGAAAAATCTTAAAATAAGGTCAATTTAATTTTAAAACGTAAAATTTATAGTATTTTCTAAACATGGTGATTATATGACTAGAGGATTATCAAATTTTCCCGCTATTTTATATTCTGGATTATGGGCATTAAAGACTTTAGGTTTACTTAAAAGAGATTTTAGTAATGAAAATGTAAGGATTATTATACTTATTACTGATGAACCCCCTGCCTTTATGCTACATATTGCAAACGGGGATTTTCAAGTTGAAATTCTTGAAGATATTGTAACTGTTGATGATCTAAATAGTGTGGAGTCTGATGGTTATATCAGTTTACCTTCACAGATTTTTCTCGGTGGAGTAGAAGGCGTCCTTGAAGGAATTAGAAATAAGTTAGTCACTATCAAGGGTGAAGCATTAATATACTTAGGAAAAATAGGAGTGGCGTTTTAAAATGGAAGACGATAATAATCTAAGTTCATTAGAGAGAATTTTGATGATTTTAGATGGGGAAAAACCTGAGAGAGTGGCAAGTATGTGTTTGGGAGCAGATTATGATTTCTTCTATAAATTCATGAATTCTCCATTTGCCATAACTGAAGAGGAAATATTAAAATTTGAACGCGATCGGTTATCTTTTACCACACCATCTAATCAATACTTAATAGCGAAGTTTTCTCCTCCACATATCCTCCCAGCGGGATTAGATGCTAAAATAGATATGTGTTGGCAGACAGTTATCCCCGGCTCTATGATAAAAGCAAAAAACGGGAAAGGATTTGTCTTTGCTAATGGCTCAGTAGAAAAATTTAGCATCCGGGAAAATGGAATACCCTCTACGTGGTATATTGGTCCATCAATTCTAACTGAACTTGATTTTAAAACATATTGGGAATCAGAGGATCGATTAAGTCCTCAGAAAGCTCAATTTAGTTTTCTTTCGAAGTCGAGGAAAACAATGCTTAAAAATTATGATGTGGTGGTGTCTCAAGGAATTAATGGCCCTTTCGAAAACTGCATTTTAGGAATAGGTCCTGTGAATTTTGCTCGATTAGCTCGTAAAAATCCCACTTTCCTAAAAAAGCATATGGAATTCCAATGGAATGTTATTGAAGAACCCTCATTAAGGTTATTGATGGACACTAAACCTAATTTAGTAATGTGCGGAGATGATTATGGATATAATTTGGGATTGCAAATACCTTTAAAACAATGGCAAGAATTCGTCAAACCATATCTGAAAAAATACGTGGATATCGTTCACGATAAAGGGGTTAAGTTTATAATACACACCTGTGGAGATATTCATGAACTGTTTCCTGATTTCGTAGAAATTGGCATAGACGGAGTGGAATCCTTACAACCTCAAATGAATGACCTTGAAATGTACAGAAAAAAGTATCCAGAAATCACTCTTTTGGGGACTATAGATGACACTGAGCTTCTTAAATCAGGAACTCCAGAAAGTGTACGACGCGAAGTAAAGAGTTATATAGCTAAGCTGGGTAAAAACGGAGGATACATCCCAGGTCCTACTAATTTTTTATTGGATCAACCTCCTGAGAATATTGTAGCCTTGTATAAAGCAATCCAAGAAAAGTAAAATAAAATTAATTAAACTTTATCTTCCCAAAGACCAATATTTATGAATATCCCATTAATTCCCTTATTCAATTAGGTCAGTAATTCCAGCTATTCTCTAATTTGGGATTGCACTCATTATAGAAAGGCATCATAAGAATTCTTATTAGAAAAAATTGTCCTATCTTAGCATTTTCAAGGGAATTTTCATTGAAATCAGACTCTGAATTTATCTTTTCAAGATTTTCATATATTTTATTTTAGGAAATGTTTGTAGATCATAATATAATTTTTTGTAGTAATAATTCGAGGATTTCGTCTAAAACCTGATGGAATAACAGAACTGCAACGAGAACAAAGATTTGAGGTTTTCATCCAATCTTTAAATTCATCAGCATGAGCAGGATATCTGCAGTTAGGGCAAATTACGATTCCTTTATTTCTATCATCGGGAAGTTTAGGTAATTTAAAGCAGAATATACATTTGAAGTCTTCTTCGGAAAGATATGAACCTTTAGGTTTATATTTACTAAAATCTCGAATTTTAGGAGTACTAGTTGTTTTTTGAGTTCGAACGGATTTAGTTGTTTTTGCTGTTGTACTTCGAGAACGAGATGTTGGTGTAGTCCTAGATCGGGGTCTAGTGGTGGTTGTTCGTGTTGCTCTGGTTGTTGTTGTCGGTGTTTGGATAGTTCGACTTCTTGTGCGAGTACCGTAATTTTGCGTTGAGGGAGTAGTTAAGCTATTAATTCGTCTTGTACGTTGTGCTATATAATCACGTGTAGGTATATTGGAGCGGTTACTGATGAAACCAAAAATGATTAAATTAAAAATGGTGATAATGAGCAGAAGGAAAAGATTAAGATCCAATGAAAAACGAAGTGGTGTAAATGGTGAATCATAAAACTCACTCACGTTATAGAAAGCAATCCAATAAGAGATGATAACAATAATAATTGATATTGCCAAAAAAAAACCTAATACCTTTGCTTTCACTGATTTGGTCCCAAAATAAATCACATTATATTTTTTAAAACACCGATAAATTGAATGAGAGCCATAAATCACAAATGGTAAACCAAATATGAGACTCCATAAACTAAAATAGAAATTAGAATTTGGTATCAAGTTTTCACCTAAAATTCCCGTATATGATCCCCAGATAGAATAAAAAACTCCAATTAATAAAGGAATTATAACAAAAAAAGCAGTATTATGAGGAGAGTTAAACTCACGGTGCCGCTTAATATTTTCATAAAGTTTAATTGTAAATATCAACCACAATCCAATTAATAACCAAGTTAAAAAATTATTTAATGAAGCTGAACTTAAACCATGAATCATACCTATTATAAAAAAAATAATGAGGATAATTGCTAACGTTTTCTTTTTTTTTTTTACCATGGTTTAATCTCACCAATTAAAATTTATATTTACTCATCATATTCTAAGTAAATTGGTTTGCCTTCAATAATAGGATTTATGAATTCTAATATTTCCGGTAGCATTCTAACATCTAAGCTTCCCTTTACATCAAATGGCACGGAAAACCATTTTTTAGTGCTAAAATTCGCACGATAGATCTCAAAACCTAAGGATTTTCCATTAATTTGATATGGATCAA
>JAGXNQ010000044.1 GCA_019894955.1 Promethearchaeota archaeon
TTCCTGACCGCGTTAAAAAATCTGCAGTTCGTTTATACAAAGAAGTGTTTAAACGTCAACTACTCCGTGGTCGTTCAATTAATGGGATGATTGCTGCTTGTGCTTATTATGCTTGTAAAGATGAGAAAGTACCTATTACTCTTCAAGAAATTTTAGAAGAAGCATCGATAAATGATAATATTGTTAAAAAGTGTTATAAAATCTTAGTAAGAGAACTTAATTTGAAAATTTCGCATATTAATCCTGTTTCATTAATACCTCGTTATTGTGCGGATTTAAATCTTGGAATTGAGGTTGAGAAAGAAGCTATGCGAGTGCTTCACAATTTTATGAATAAAACATCGATTTCTGGCAAGGATCCAAAAGGTCTATGTGCAGGTTCGATATATTTAATTTCCAAGTTAAGAAATGTGAAAGTAAGTCAGAAAGACATCTCAAAAATAATTGGTGTAACAGAAGTAACTTTGCGATCACGCTATAAAGAACTTTTAACTTCAGTTCAGTTCTCTTTTTAAGCTCTCTCTTTAAATTTTTCTTTATTAATTTTTTTTCTAAATAAAACAATTTCAATAATTAAATCTTGGTTCAGATATTTGAATCTAAAAATGAAATTTGGAAGAAATTTAAGTGGTATTTTAGAAGAAATTATTTAATTTTGATGTCCTGTTCTGCGAGCTGCTATTTGTCCAATTTTCCTACCTGGAGGAGCATTGCGAGAAGTTGTTGTTGGTTTATGAGGACTCTGTTTTGCACCGCCCCCATATGGATGTGAGGCCGCGTTCATGGTTACACCACGAACAACAGGCCATTTTTTAGCCTTAGATCGATAAGCAAAGTGTTTGTTTCCAGCTTTCAAAAATGGTTTATCGGTTCTTCCTCCTCCTGCTACTACTCCGATAGTACAAAGGCAACTCTCATGAAACCAACGCATTTTTTTCGATCTAAATAACAGTTGTATCTTATTATCCAATTTATTCCTTACTAATGCAGAAACTCCAGAAGCTCTGGCCATTTTTCCACCATCTTGAGGAGTACTTTCAATGTTGAAAACTAATGTTCCAAGAGGGGCTTTTTTAAGAGGTATAATATTTCCTACTTCGACAGGAACACCATAACCTGTTTTAGATCGAATAAACTCTTGACCTTCATAAATTCCTTCAGGAGGTAACCATAATCCTTTTACGCCATCTTCATATTTTATACGTGCTAATGGGGCACCTCTTCCCGGAGAATGAATTAATTCTGTCACCATAAATGAGATTTTATTCACTCCTTTCTCTAACGATCGATATTTAACTTCTCCAGCGTGTCGATGGCTTGGAGATCGTGCCCATAAGTGTCCATATCCTTTTCTTTGAACAAGTATTCGTTTTCCCATATTTACCACTAGATATAGTAGATTACATTATCTAATTAAATAAAGTATAAATTTTTTATTATTTTGAAGTTATCTCAAGAAATTTCAGATAAAAATCACAAATAATAGTTATAGCTTATTATTTCTTAGTAATTGGTCAATATTGTAATTAAATGCAATGGGCAATTCTCGTTCAATAAATTCGCCTGCGATGTTGGTTAATAGTAAGTCTCTTATCTCTTCAGAATTGTTGGTTTGTCCAAGAACCCATCCAAGTTTTACATAAGCAACTTCCGGCAAAATATTTCTTCCGGGGATTACCCCAAGATTTTGAAGTTCTCTTCCTGTTGAATAGACATTCATGCCCACGAAACCGTGGAGCGTTTGAGTGGTCATTAAAATAGTGATGTTTTCTTCTCTCGCTCTTTTGATTGCCTTATATACATCGGTACTAACGTGTCCCAATCCCGTGCCAGCAAAAACTATTCCTTTATAACCATTGTCTATATAAAATTCAATCAATTCATTTTCCATTCCAGGGAATGAATAGATAAGAGCTATTTTGTTTTCGAAATCTGTTTTGAGGATAATTTCTCGATTTTCTCTCTTCTGAACATCATCTTTAAACATTTTAATTTTTCTATTCTTTGTAACCATTCCAAGTGGAATATCATCAATTGTTCGAAATGTATTTCTTACAGAAGAATGCATTTTTCTGACGAGTGTTCCTCTGTGAATTAATCCATAATCATGAGATGTAGATCCAAGCATGACCACTACGACTTCTGCTATATTTGATGTTGCAACTGTTGCTGAGTTGATCAGATTCAAAGCAGCATCAGAGGAGGGTCTATCTGAACTTCTTTGACTACCGGTCAAAACTACGGGAATTGATAAATTTTCTAACATGAATGATAATGCTGCGCTGGTATAACTCATTGTGTCAGTTCCGTGTCCAATGATGATCCCATCTATTCCCTCATCAGTTGCTTTTTTGATTTTAGTTGCTAATTGTTGCCAGAATTCGGGTTTCATATTTTCAGATAATATTTCAAATACGATTTCGCAATCAAGATTACATATTTCAGCTAGTTCAGGAACAGAACTAAATAACTCTTCAGGGGTAAACGAGGGAATTACTGCTCCCGTGGTATAATCTAGCCTTGAAGCAACAGTGCCACCTGTTCCTAAGAGTCTAACGTTTAGGAGGTTCTTATTGGTCGGGAATTTTTTTTCAGGGACCTTGTATATAGCTTCCTTTTTCCCAGTTTTAGTAATCTTTTTCACTTCATTGAGATTAACTCCCAGATTATAATTATTTTTAAGTTTAATTTCGATAAAATTGGGATCAGCATATTCATTTCGAGGTAGAATGATTCCTTTTAAAGTTGTTTTGATAGCTTCAATTTCAACTATATCCCAGATTTCGATGTCATTCTCTTCCAAATATTTTTTCGCTTTACCTTTATAACCTTGTAATTTGTCGGTCATCTATTTCAACATCTCCAATCTCTTTTGTATTGCTGTTTTTAACTCCTTGGAAACAATTTCTCCATCAATTTTTCCCCGCACTTCCTTCATAACTTCTCCCATTAAAGGTCCTATTGCTCGCATTTCTTTGCTTCTTATAACTTCTAAGTTGTTATTTACAACCATTTCTATCACTTTTTTTAGTTGATCTACACTCATTTTCTCAAGCTTCAATTTTTGTTTAATTTCTTCAATGTTTAGATCCGGATTATCTGCTTTAATAATCATGATTTCCTCAATTGCTTCCTTACTAATTTCTTTTCTTTTTAACTCCCTAAATATTTCTTCAAAATCTGAATCGGCAATATTCTCCATGATCTTACCCTCTCTTCGTAGAGCAGTAGTTATTTCTAATATTGCATTAATAATTAAAGCAGGATTTTCAGAAAAGATCTTGATTAATTTTTCGAATAAATCAAGCTTACCTTTAAAGATTAATTTCTTAATCAACTTCTCTTCTAAATTAAACTTTTTCGAATATTTCTCTATTGTTATCCAGGGATATTCTGGAAGATTTTTTCTTATGAGTTCAGCTTCTTCAGGGATATTAAAAATAGCTTTAGAATCAGTATCGGGGTATAATCGTGCTCCACCATGTAATTCTCTCAAGAATTCAGTATTCCCATTTTCTAATGCTTTCCTTGTTTCAGGAGGCACTCCATTGAATGCCATTTTTACACGTTGATTAATGATACCTATAGCTTTCTTAACTTCTTTCAAGGAACCCAAAATCATTAGGAAGCAATCATTCTGAGAGTCTGAGTTTAAACTTTTTCTAATTTTCTTTAAATCTTCATTTGAAAATTTATACTTGCTAAGATCTTCATCTGAATGAATCAACCCTTTCAATCCTACAAGTATTTTAACTTTACTACTAACCTCAGTACCAAATCTATAATCTTCCATCAGCTCAGTACCGAATATACCTTTAAAATCCTTAAAATTAATACCATAAAGTGTTTCTCCTCTTTTTATGCCTTTCCCTATGAAACTTGTATTTAATTTAAGCAGCTTTGTTAGATCATGACCTTTTAAAGGAATATCATCTGGTTTCAGTTTTCTTTTTTCTAATTCTTCTTTAATATGTACTAATCCAAGTTGCCGGGAAATTTCATGGTTAATTAGAAGAGGTATCCATCCTAATTTCTGTACTCCTTTTATCTCAATTCTTGTTCCTGACTTAATACTAACATTAATATCCTGACGTATTGAACCTATTACTCGTTTTACTTTTGTTGACCATAAAAGCAATCCTAATCGCTCAGCACATTCTTTACATTCATCCGGGTGATTGATATCAGGATCAGTAGTGATTTCAACTAGGGGGATTCCTAATCTATCCAACCGAAAATAATTCGTTTTGTTTTCCGTTTTAATTCTTCTAGCAGCTTCTTCCTCTAAACTTAGAATATTAATTCCAATTTTTTTACCATTTTTCAGTTCTACATGTCCATCTGTTCCTAAAATCATTGTTCTTTGAAATCCGCAGGGTACACTCCCATCCAAATAATTTTTTCTGCAAACATGCATTTCTTCAATTATATTAGCGTTTAGTAGCATTGCTAATTCCAATGCAATTCTTCTTGCTTCTTCATTGCATGAAAAGGGAGGGGTATCATCCATTTCATAAGTACAGATCACATCATTATAACCCTCATACGTAACGTCCATGCCTTTTTCATATTCGGTTAGCATTGCTTTATCAAACGTGCCCATTTCCCCTAAAACGGGTCTCATTAATCTCTTGAAGGTGTAATCTGGAATTCTTGTTCCTTGGAGTTTTGCAGGACACCTACAAAACAGCTTGGTATCAGTATCAAGTTGTTGGTGTATTTCAAGACCACATTTGAGCCCTAATTCTTTATAATTGAATTGTGTCATTAATTTTCATCATTTTATTGTTAACTATAATAGTGACAATATCTAATCAAGTAGGAAAATTTAAAATTATTATTAAAAAACTAAATTTTTTGAGACATATGGTCCATCTGATTCATAACCTAATTTATAAAACCAGTTTTTCGCCCCAACTCCGCTAATAACAGCTAATTTTTTTGCACCATACTCTTCTCTTGATATTTTTTCTGCTTCTTCCAATAACATCTTTCCAAAACCACGATGTTGAATTTGGGTATCAAAAATAGGGACGGAGTCTGTTGGAACAATTTCACCAACAATTCTAATTTCTCTGACAATCAATGTATTTCCATTATTTAACTCAGATCTATGTGAAAATTCAGAGGGTTTTCGTAATCGCAGGTAACCTATTAGTAGATTGTCATTTTCAAACGAAAGAAATATTTCTTCTCCTTGGGATGCTTCATAATTTATTCTTTTTAGCTCATATCCCTCAAAATTATTATTATTATCTTGTTGTTTGTTTTGAGCGAGTCCGTACTCTCGACATCTTATACAATTGCATTTTGATTTATCTTCATCCAATCTCGCCTTTACTAATTGTCTCAGGTTACTTTTTTTGCATCCCGCCTCGATTAGCGGTGCTGGTATATCTCTCATAATCCTTTGAATTCTAACATAAGGAGGAATTTCTTTTTTAATTTGAGCTATCAAATCTATTAATCGAGTAGTCGAATAAGGGTGATAGATATCATTTTTCCACCATTCATATAATTCCGTACCTTTTATTACCAAACAGGGATATATTTTTAGCATATCTGGTTTATAATCCGAATTAGAAAATAATGTTCTGAAAAGAGTTAGATCTCGACTATAGTCTGAACCCGGTAAATTCGGCATAATATGGGCATTAATTTTAAGACCAGCATCACGAGCAATTCTAATGGCTTCTATACTTTCCTTGGTAGTATGACCTCGTTTTACTAACTCAAAAATATCATCAAAAACAGTTTGAATACCAAGTTCTACTCTTGTTACTCCATATGATAACATTCTATCGACGTGTTCTTCTTTGCAGTAATCAGGCCTTGTTTCGATAGTTATTCCAATTAACCGACGTTTAGAATTTTCGGCTAATCGTTTTGCTTCATTTATATCAGAGACTTTTCTATTAAGAATACCTTCGTAAGCTCCTTGAATGAACTGTTGTTGATAATTAATAGGTGTAGACAAAAACGTTCCACCCATACAAATAAGTTCAATCTTATCTATAATGTGTCCAATAGCTTCTAGATCAGAAATTCTGCTTTGGACTTGTTTAAAAGGATCATACTGATTATTGATAGACCGGAGTGCAGCAGGTTCTTGGCCTGTATATGATTGAGCAACTTTTTGACCAGGTTGAGAGTTTTGACCAGGACAGTAAATACAAGCGCCCGGACAAGGAAGAGGTTTGGTCATAATAGCAATTACTGATACTCCTGAGTTTGTTCGTGTTTTTCTTCTTTTAAGTAGCGGTGTAATTATTTTTTTTTCTTCATGTGAAGCAAATCGTAAAATACTTGCATTCTTAATGACGCTATCAAGATGATATTTTTTTCCAATCTTTCCCTTTAAATTTGTAATTCTATGACGTGAAGTATTAGGATTGTTAACTAAATAATTTATTATTTCTCGGGAAAGTTTTTCTAACTTTTCAGTATCATCAAAATCGTCAACCATATAGTAGACATAGTTTTTATAATAGGATAAATTTTATGAATTTGAAATCAAGACTTTAATTATTTATAGAAACATTAACTGATTCTTATGGCAAAAAAGAAAACTGTGAGGAAAGGATTAGAATCATTTACTTTTAAGACTTTCCTAAAATCTTTGACTATTCCAAAGATAAAGGAATTATTTAACCGATACACTGAATTAGCTTTGAAAGATTCTTCCACAAAAAAGCTAAAAGGATATTCTACACTCAAGAAACAAGATCTCGTGGAATTTATTGATACGAATGTTGAAAACAACCTAAAAAAAATCTTATATAGTGAATTTGAAAAAGATTTCGTTGAGAGCTTGGTATCAAATGCTCTTTCTTTAATTAGTGGAGAACATAAGGTTGAAAAAGTTCAAAATGCTATTATCATTGCCGGTGGGAAAGGATATAATGTCTGGTTTTCAAGTAAATATGGTTCACATAAGGCATCATTACAACTCGTTAACAAAACAGTGGAAAGAGACTGTAATTGTAAGATTGGTGAAAATCAAGGCCTTTGTCTACACCAAATGGCGATTTATCTCATGTTAATTGGAAAAAAAGTCATTTCATATGAAGAACTTCCTTTTTCGGTTGAAAAAGATTTTCTCAATTTAATATTCAAACGATTAGATTTATTAGCAACTCAATCTCTTTTTAAAGAAGAACCTTCTATCCTATTAGAAGGAGATTACAAGATATATGTCAATGATGATCTGGTGACCTTAGACTGGGGTGGTGATTATGCAGGAAAATCTACAAAAGATATTTCCAAAGAAGAAGTTGATGTTGAAACTTGGGTGACAAACAAAATTGTCAATTTAATTTTAAAAAATATTAAAGTGCGGGCGAAAGAAGGGCAAACCACTAAATTACTATTAGACAACTACAATGTTGTTTCTAAAATAATGAATCGTGAAGACTTGGTAAATAAAATCTTAAAAAAAATTTCTGTCTTAGATGATCCTAAATTACCAAAAGATGAAAATGAGTTAGAAATCTTTTTAAAAAGTAATTTGAAAGAATCTAGTGCAGATTTTTCTATTGATCCGCCATTTTCAGCTTATATGGGAGATGATCCTTACATTTTTGTGAGTTATACTCATAAAGACAAAGCAGAAGTCTATCCGATTCTTAAAGAATTACACAATAAAGGTTTTCAAATATGGTATGATGAGGGAATTCCTTTAAGTACTGATTGGTGTAATACGATTGCAGAAAAACTAATAGTGTCTAAATTGTTTCTCTCTTTTATCTCTCCTCATGTTTTAGAATCAGACAACACTCAAGATGAGATTCATTTAGCTATGAATGAAAAAAAGCAATTTTTAGCTATATATTTAAAAAACACTGAACTAAACCCGGGATTGAAAATGCGAATTCGGAGAGTACAAGGAATACTAAAATATGAAATGGATGAATTACGATTTTATGATAAGCTTACTAAAAATCTAGGAGAATTTCTAGAGTCTTAACTCAAATTTCTATTTTTTTTCCAGTAAAATCTCTCTTATATTTACCAAAATCATCCATTTTATTTAATTCGGCAAGGTTAAAAATAGGACCATCCTTACATACTAAATTTCCGATGGGATCAATAACACATAGTCCGCATAGACCACATCCACATCTCATGATTCTTTCGAGACTGGCGAATAGCTCGATCCCATACATTTTACACATATTGAAGAGATGATACATCATAATTTCTGGACCGCAAGTGTAAATAATTGTGTTCTTCAGATCGATAGGTTCTATTTCGCTGATTTTTTCTTCAAATAATGTTGTTGGAAAACCTTTTTGACCGTAACTACCATCGTCGGTGCAACAAAAGAATTCACAATTTTTATCTTTTATATTAGATAACTCATCTAGAAATAGTAATTCATTCCTGCTTTTTGCTCCTTCAATAATCTTAAACTTGAAACCAGATTTTATCAACTGATTTGCAAGGAATTTTAGTGGAGCCATTCCAAATCCTCCTCCAATTAAAAATATATGTTTTGTTGATTTTGGAGGTATTTTAAAATGGGTACCAAGCGGACCTCTTATACCTATAAAATCTCCTATATTTAGATTTTGAAGAGCATTTGTACACTCTCCGACATTTTTTGCCGTAAATGACCAGTATCCGTTTTCATCAAAATCAGATATTGACATGGGAATCTCATCTACTCCAGGTACCCATACCATAACAAATTGACCCGGTTTTGGAATGATATTGTCCTCTAATTTGAAGGATATTGTTTTTACTCCAGTACAATTTCTTATTATTCGATTTATTTTTACAGTCCTTATCATATTTTCAGTCAAAAATCGGGCACCTTTTGGTTTTCAAATTTATGAGATAATCCTTTTATTTCGGATATATTATTAAAATTATTTACTTCCAAGTAATCTCTTATTCCTGTGTTGATCTTTTTAATTATATCATAACCTTGATATAAGCTGGTACCAATTTGTAAACTTGCAGCTCCAGCAAGGAAAAATTCAATAGCGTGTTCCCAGTTAGATATGCCACCACATCCAATTATAGGAATATTTAAAACTTTATAGAGATCATATACTTTTTTGACTGCGATCGGGTGAATTGCCTTTCCAGAAAGTCCTCCACTCCCATGTGATAAAATTGGTCTCATGGTGTTAACATCAATTATCATTGCAGATAATGTATTTATCGCAACAACACCATCCGCACCTCCCTCTTGAGCAGCAAGAGCAATTTCACATATATCAGTTACATTGGGGTTTAATTTTACAAATAAGGGAATTGATAATTTTTCCTTAAGAAGTTTTGTGAGGTTAAATGTGAGATCTTTATTTATACCTATAGAAGAAACCTCAGCATGAGGGCAGGAAATGTTAATTTCAATTGCATCGGCGCCTGCCTCTTGTGCTTTTAATGCTACACTCAAGTATGATTCATTTGTATCACCAAATACGCTTACAATTAAAGGAATGTTATATGCTTTAATCTCATTTATTTCTGAAATGAAATTTTGTATTCCAGGATTTCCTAATCCTACACTATTCATGAAAGTACCAGGAAAAATTTCTATTATTGAAGGATTTTTATATCCCTTTCTAGGTTTAGGACCTATAGATTTTGTTGTTATAGCCCCTAAGCCCGCATCCATGAGTTTCTTCATATTGGAATAGGAGACTCCTAAAATACCGGAAGCCAAAATGAGTGGAGATTTTAAATTTAATCCAGAAATATTTATCTCAAGCATAATCTCAGAAAGATTATCAAATAATTATTATTATATTATTATATTATCAAATAATTATTATTATTTGAGATAATCACATATTACAAGTTTAATGAAAAATGAAGTGTTTTGTCATTGATTCTTTAATAGGAATATATACTATTGATGATAGTGGAAATTTACTTAATTTTATTGATTTTTCGGATGATACCCAAAGAGTTATAAGTTTTTATGAATCATTAGATAATAATTTAATGGTTAAAGAATATTCAGATTTTATCAATGAGTTGAGAGACTCGGGTTTTGATGAGTTTGTATTTGATCATAAAAAGCTACAAACTTTAACATCAAAAGAATTAGGATGTAACACTTTTCTTGAAAGTCACTCTCTTGAGTTTAAAAATTTTCGCTTCAATTTAGAAGATCACTTGAAAAGAGTCGGGATTCATAAAAATCGAAAAGAAATTCTCTCTATTTTTAAAGGCGTGCAAGAAAAATTAATCAAAGGAAATATAAAAGAAGCTGGGGGAAAAGAAGATTTAATAATAATTCAAGTGATTGAGTCACTCGAAATTTTAAAGAAATCAATAAGCCTATTTGCAAGTAGATTAAAGGAGTGGTATGGATTACATTTTCCGGAGTTAACTGATAAATTAATCGAGGATAATGTAATTTTAGCTAAAATGGTTGATAAATTAGGTCATAGAGATAATTATACTTTAGAGAACATTAACCAATATTTTAATTTGACAGAAAAAAGAACTGAAAGGTTAAAGGTTTTAGCAGCGCGATCTATGGGAGCGGATATAGATCTTTCAATAATTAAAAAATATGCTCAGAAAATAATAGAGTTAGATGCTTTTCGAGAAGAATTAGAGGAGTACCTTGAAGAATTGATGACTCAAGCAGCACCTAATCTTACTATACTTATAGGGAGTTTGATTGGAGCAAAATTGATAGCAAAAGCTGGAAGTTTAAAAGACTTAGCTTATATGCCAGCTTCGAGAATTCAACTGCTTGGAGCTGAAAAGGCGTTGTATAGATTTCTTAAAACTGGTGAAAAACGACCAAAACATGGATTAATTTTTCAGTGGAATTTAATCAGAGGAAGTAAAGCCCATATCCGTGGAAAAATTTCTAGAGTTATCTCAGGCAAGCTTGGAATTGCTTCTAAAGTCGATTACTTTAAAGGAGAATTTATAGGAGATAATTTAGCAAGTGAAATTGCAGAAAAAATCAAGGATCTTGAAAAGAAATATTCTAATCCTCCTATAAAAAAAAGTGAACCTAAAATAAATACAAAAAAAAAACAAATAAATAAGAACAGAAGGAGGTATAATTAAATTTGAGCAATATTAATATTAGGTCACATCCAAAATACTCTAATGTTTATATGTCTGGACCTCCACACAACCTTAAACTTTATTCTAAAAACCTTGTTCCTGGTAATAAAGTGTACGGGGAGAAGATCATTACATTTAATGGAGAAGAATATCGAGAATGGGATCCTTATAGGAGTAAATTAGCTGCAATGATATTGGAGAAACCTTTAGAGGATTTCTTATCCAACGATCTAAAATGTTTGTATTTAGGAGCTTCTTCAGGCACTACAATATCTCATCTCTCAGACATTGTTTACAATGGAATTGTCTATGGAGTAGAATTTGCTGAACGTAGTATGCGACAATTAATTCAAAACACGAATAAAAGAAAAAATATTATTCCAATATTAGGAGATGCTAATTTTCCTGAAAAATATGCTCATTCCATTTTTACTAATATTGATTTAGTTTATCAAGATATAGCTCAGCCAAACCAAGCACAAATTGCTATTGCGAATTGTAATTATTATCTTAAAGATAATGGGACTTTAATTCTGGCAATTAAATCTCAATCAATAGATAGCGTTCAAAAACCCGAAAAAATTTATCTTCAAGAGAAACTGATTATAGAAAAAGCAGGTTATAAAATAAGTGAAACCTTTAACATTCATAAATTTGCAGCGAATCACATCATTCTAATTATTCACAAATGATTTAGTTTAAAGATTTTATATAAAATCGGTAATTTTTCTCGTATTTAATTCTTCTCTGATTATTTTTTTCGTAGTTTCCCATGATTCTCTCGCGATAGGTGGAACTGTCTTATTCTTTCTAATCCAATCTCGAAGGAATGTAGTACTTCGTATGTCTGAGGGATACCCTGATCCAAAATCTCCATATTTTTTTTTCAAATCTTCAATGAGATTATCTCTCGTATCTTTAGCAATGATGGAGCTTGCAGAAACTATGGGGTATGAATCATCAGCCTTATGTTTAGAAATGATTTTTTTTGGTGAATAATTTAATAATTTAGCTATAGACTGTCCAAATCGATCCTCTTTTACATCAGCAGCATCTATATACACTAAATCTGGTTTTAAATGGTTAAGTATTTCAGCCATTTTTAATTCTTCAAGTCGGTTTAAAGAAATTCTCAATGAAGTCCTTTCATCAATTTCTTGGGGAGAAATTATCACATTTTGATATGAAAAGCAAATAGATTTTAATTTTTTGGATAATTCACTTCTTTTTCTATTTGTTAGTTTCTTCGAATCTTTTACTCCTAAACTTTCTAAAGATTTGATATTTTCTTCGAGAAAGCAAACACCACAAATAACCATTGGACCCAGAACAGGTCCTGTTAACATATTATTCGATACGAATTATATTCTGCCAGCCTCATCTAATCCGCAGATTATTTTAGATGTTACTTGCTGTTCCCTTGACGAGTTCGATGAATTCATCTTCGTTATCTACATTTTCTAAGTCTTTAATTTTTACAATTGGAATGAAGTTTTTCTTAGTAGTTTCAGATACTTTTATGTCGTTGTTTACAATTAATAGACTATTTTTCTGAATCAAATTTGTAAATATTTTCAAGCATTTTAAATTGATTTCTGATATGTTTTTTTGTTCCTCAGATATCCCTGAAAAAATTGGATAAATATTAACCTGTTTTTCAGAAGGTGAATAAATAGAAAATTTGAAAGGGATGGGTCCCTTACTGTACCAGTATGTTGACATTCCTATGTCCTTAATGACATCATGTATATGAGTTTCAAAAGGATTTAAATCTTTCTCTTCACTAGTAGATGATTCTTTAAAGTCAAATTTTATCTTCCAACCAAAAGGATCCATTCTTTTTAGGATCATATTGTCGTGTAATATTTCAAGAATTTTTAATGCAATACTCTCTGATGGTCGCATGCTATCATTTTCATATGCACACACAGTTCTTTTTGTGACTCCTAATTTCTCAGAAAGTTCCTTTCGTGAAATTGATTCTGATTCTCGTTTTAATTTCATTAAATGCCCATCTAAGAATATAATGCCTCCTCCGCGCCTCGCTAATATGTAAGGGTATTCCTCATTTTCAATTATTTTTTCAAAAGTATTAATTGAAATAAAAGGTAATCCATAACGCATATAAACAGCATTATCCTCTAATTTTTGATACCTATTCCTGAGTCCTATCAGTAAAGGTTTTGATTTAAGCAATAAAGATAGTGATTTGATATCGTTTACTAAATCTATATTTAGATTATCGATATTTGAAAATATTTTGACACTAAAAATCGCTCCTTGTTTTTTTGCTAACAAATCAAAACAAAATTTATTCTTTTTTTCATAGAAATTATCAAGTAAAAAAGTTTCAAAATTAGCTTTTTTCAATATTATATTGATTTTTTCTATAAAGTCATCCATGATATCTGCAATATTAGAAATATAAAATTCTTAAAAAATTCTACTCATATAATAATATCGGTTTTTTCTGATTGAGAATTATTCCAAATTACCGAAGTGTTAATTTAAGAAAATTAGAATCTGTAATGATCCCAAGATATTCATCAAATTCTTTTACTAGTACAGCCGAATAATTCACCAAAAGGTTTGAAATATCCTTAACATTCCAAGTTTTTTCAACTTCAGGAAAAGGTAGTTCTTTAAAATTCATTACATTGGTATTAATAAGTGCTGGATTGTCAATAATGAGTTTTTGTATTTTTTTAGAAGTTATACTCCCTAGATTCTGCCCATTATCTTCTAATATGGGTATTTGGGATATACTATATTTATTCATGATTTTCATCGCATCTTTCATTGTTGAGTTTGAGTCAATACTATAAATTTGTTTTGTCATAATATCAGCAGCAACATTTTCTGTTTGTTCTCTCTTTCTACGTTCATTTACTAAAAATTCGTATATTTTCTTAAATTTAGAATATGGAGGGTCCATTGTCTCATTTTCGATTCGAGAGATTGTAGATTGGGGGATTTCTAAGATTTGTCCAAGTTCTTTCTGACTGATATTCAATGATTTTCTTAAAGTTTTGATATTTAACAAATCGGGTAAGATTTTCATAACTAATTCTAATTATCCGTAAAATTTATTTAGTATAATCTGAACGCATAAAAAATGCTGCAGAGTTATTTTCAATTCAATAATTATTAAATAAGCTCATTAATTTAAAAAAGTAGTTAATATAAAAACATAGTTATACAAATAAGAACTTGGTTTAGCAACATGTTAAAAATAACACATGCAAATTTTTTACCAATTGAAAAAAGTGATAATCCAGAAATAGTTGAAAGGAAAGGAATAGGGCATCCAGATTCCGTGTGTGATGCCGTTGCGGATGCTTGCTCAAGAGCTTTATGTGTATATTATTTAAAACATTACGATCGCGTTTACCATCATAATGTCGATAAAGCAGCTTTAGTTGGAGGAACTGCGAAACCTTTTTATGGTGGAGGAATGATAATCCAACCTCAATATTTTCTAATAGTAGGGAGAGCAATCCATCAGATTCTTACAGAGTGTGGAACTGAAACTAAATTAGATTATATACCTGTTGCGACAATATGCATTGAAACCCAACGAATTGAATTAGATAAAATTTTTAGAAACCTCGATTTAAATCGAGATATACAATTTGACTATGCTGTTCGTCCTGGATCAATCGACTTAACGGGGGTTTTTGACTCATCACATCATTCTGAGGATGTTCCTTTAGCAAATGATACAAGTTTTGGTGTAGGCTTTGCTCCTTTCTCTGATGTTGAGAATATAACCTTAGAAGCAGAAAGATTACTAAATTCTCCCCAATTTAAAGACAAGTGTAAAGGTTCAGGTGAAGATATCAAGGTAATGACTGAAAGAATCGGGAATAAAGTAGGAATTACAATCGCATCAGCAATGGTCAGTAAGTATATAAATGATCTTGATGAATATATAAGTTACACTAACCAAATAAAAGATGCCGTTTTGGATTTAGCGGCAAAAATAATTCCAAATAGAGAGATCACTTGTCAAGTAAATGTAGGTGATAATATTGATAAAGGGTTAGTTTATCTTACAATCACAGGAACTTCCGCAGAAGCAGGTGATGATGGTGAAGTTGGTCGGGGAAATCGATCTAATGGTTTGATCACTCCTTGTCGTACAATGAGTTTAGAAGCTGTTTGTGGAAAAAACCCAATAAATCATGTTGGAAAAATTTACAATATATTGGCAACAAACATGTCCAGAGAGATTGTAAAGCGAGGTGAAGGAGATATAGTTGAAGCACATGTTAAACTATTATCTCAAATTGGACGTCCCATAACTGATCCTTGGATAAATTCAATTGAATTGATCCCAGCTGAAAACGTTAATTTTGCGAGCATAGAAAAAATAGCAGCTGAAGTAAGTGAAGAATTACTGAGAAAAGAAAGCCTTATAGATTTAAGGAAACGTTTAATAGAAGGGAAAGAACAAGTTTTCTAAGCAATACAAATTTTTATTTTTACTCTTTTTTATATGATAAAAGTAATAATATTAACACATAATTTTATTTTGAACCAATCAATCCTATAAAATCAGTGATTATATCGTGAGCTTAGATAAATGGATTAAAGATGATAAAGATAACAAAAAGGATAAAAAGAAACCAACTCCTAAAAAAGAAAATGTGGAGGAAACAATCGAGGAAATCGAATTCCAAAGACCAAAAGTAGATGATATTAAAGACTCACACTCATTAACTAAATATTTATTAACTTGTTCAGATTCGAAATGTAAGTATAAAAAAACACTAAAAAAGAAAAACCTTAAAGATAAAGATAAAATTTGCCCACGATGTTCGAAGGAGATGAAGATTAAAATACTTGATAATTAGGTATTCTCCAATACATTTGGAAGGTTGTCTAAATCAAATTGTGTTTCGCAATTTGGGCAACGATTTTTCGTTTTACTATATTTTATAATTAAATACACAAAGAAGCCTAACCCGGCAGTTAGTGTAACCAAAAAACATAATACTTCATGGTAGATATGTTCAAAATTTTTACGTCTTAGCTCTACGTCTTCTTCACAAGTTGGACAATACACTACGTGACTTCCCAAAAGAAACAACCAAATTTGATATTTTTATTATTTTTTAAAATAATTCCTCTTTAAATTATTTTTTGAATCTAACAAAGCAATTATGAACTATTAAAGACATCTATAAAAGTAAGATTTTAATCTTTAATCATCTTCTTTTTTTTTCTTTGTTAAATCAGAAAGGAGATTCCATGTACTACTCACTCCAAGCTCTTCTAACTCTTTTCGTTCTTTCTTTACGTCCTCAGAATCTTGCTTATTTTCATCATCACTCATAATTAATTTCTACTTCAGATTCAAATTAAATTAATCTAATTAATTTATCCAACTACGTCTTAATAAATCTATTTTGATGACAATTTGGATTAATGTTAAATGAGTAGAATTTTATATCAAATTATATAGTGTAAAATATTTTTATTAAATTATCATAAAGAGGTTTTCTATCATACCAACATGTTATCACTGTGGAGAAGTTGTTCCAGAAATACATAATTGTACTCAATGTGGTCAAAATTATTGTTTTCTTCATAAAAATCCCATAGATCATGAATGCAATATAGTAAAAGAATCTTTAAATGTTCAATCATTTCAAACAGCCCCTCAATCAGACACCTCCTCATATCAATCATCCACCATTGGAGGTCCACAAGGAAGTTCTATAATTCGTGGAACTACAGATGGTACATATACTTGGTATAAACAAGAAAAACAACTTCCCGATAATGCTTTTGATCCGAATTCAGGGATAAAATTTAAAGGTATTTTGTTAGCACATAAATCTGAATTAGTACATTTTCTAATCGCAAGTACCATAATATTTGTTATTGGACTTGTGTCTTTTTATGATGTTGTATTATATGGTTTAATATGGGCTTGGTTCATGCTTTCCGCATTTTATATGACAGCTTTTCTCTTTCATGAATTTGGTCACCGGCAAGTAGCACTTCACTTTGGCTTGCAAACAAAATTTAGATTGCTAACTTATGGAATGCTCATGACCATAATATCATTGGGAAGAATGGCTTTACCTGGAGCGGTAGTTGTTTTGGGGTTAGATAAAATAAGTAGAAAAACGGGATTATGCAAAGCTGCTGGACCACTTGTTAATTTAATTTATGGTTCCATTCTATTATTGATTTCCTATATATTACCCACTGTATTATATCCATTGAATTATATTATTGGTTATGGTGCTCAATTTAATTTCATGCTTGGTTTATTCAACATGATTCCAGTAGGTATTTTAGATGGTCAGAATATTTGGAAGTGGAATAAAAAAGTTTACATCTCTCTCATTATCCCTTTAGCAATCCTATTAATCATAACATTGAGTAGCATATCATCAACAGTATATGTCCCAATATAATAAAATTTAACAGAATCCTTTTTTTTTATTATATAATGAGAAAATATCAATGAATCTCTTGATATTTTGAAATTAAAATTTAGTTGTATATCGCAATCTAATGACATTTTGTGAACTTTGTGGTGAGGAAATTGGATATCTGCCTTTTCGCTGTAAATATTGTTCTGGAACGTTTTGTAAGAAACATAGATTACCAGAGAATCATCAGTGTACATTTGAATTAAAGCATACCCCCTTGGTACCAAAGACTTCAAATCGAGGAGATCCTTTACTTGTTAAACCACAAAAGTCAAAGTCTAAGTCTAAACAGCAAAAACAACTGAATAATTATTTAAAACGACAAGATGAGAATTATTTCCCCAGGGTGAAACGAGCAAATAATTGGAGTGCACAGTTTGGAGGGACAAAAACGCTTCTGATTCTAATTTTAGTCTTATCCATAGTTGCAGCATTCTTTTATGAATATGGTCTTCAAGCATATATTTTTTTTAGTTTGAATGGATTGATATATAATTTCTCATTCCATACGATTCTCACATCTCTATTCATTACGGAAATTGAACTATTTAGCTATCTTGCGTTTATAGATATCTTTTTTTTAGCAATAATGCTATTTTTCACATATTTACTCTCCAGATCTATTGAAATACGGTTTGGATCATTCTTCCTTTTCAAACTTTTTATAGTATCCAGTTTTTTTTCTCTTTTAGTATTCACCCTTTTAAGATTTACATTGATTGGTTTACTTCCAATAGATTTATATCCGATTTATATGGGATTCGCTTGGGGAGGCATTTTAGGATTAATTTCATATTCATTATTCCCCATGATGAATCAAGAAATTACAGCATTAATGATGATTATTCCAGTAAGGTTGAAAGGAAAGACCTTTTTAATTATCATCATTTTACTGAGGATTTTCCCAGTATTGTTTAATCCCTTTTCGTTTATTATATATCTTCCTGATTTAGGTGGAATTATTGGAGCTTATATTATATTTCGATATCAAATAAGAAGAAATTAATAACATCAAAAAAAAATATCAAAAGTAAATATCATGAAAATTATAGAACTAAACGAAGACCTAATAGGTAATAATGAGATGTTAGCATCCAAAAATAGTGAAATATTTAGAGATTATAATATAAAATCTTTTGATATTGTAGGTGCTATAGGAG
>JAGXNQ010000045.1 GCA_019894955.1 Promethearchaeota archaeon
GATTTTACTGGTATGCATTTATCTAAATCAATAACAGGTTTTTTTGAACTCCAACTACCAGTTCTTCCCGCTTCACCTTTTACTGATTTTTGTACTGATCCAAGAATTTTTTGATAATCTTTTTTAACATTAGTCATGATATCACAATCATTAATGAATAAAAGCCAATATAGAAAGTAATAACTATTGAAATAAAATTCCTTTGGAAATAAATAAATTGATGTCCGTTTTTAAGGAAAAATCATATTAGTTTTTAGAAATACATATATATTTAGGGCTTTCATAATCTTTTTGTATATTCTATTAGGGTTCACTCCTAAGAATAATTTCTCGAGGATGTAAAAATGGAGTACAACAAAGAAGAAGTAAGGGAGAGATTTAAAGAATTATTTGAATATTCATTAGATTTAATATATGTCAATGATCTTAATGGAAACTTCCTTGATGCTAATGAAGTTACTTTAATAACTCTTGGATATGACCATGAGGATATACCACATATATCCTTTTTAGATTTGCTCGATTCAGAGAACCTCATGAAAGCCTACAAGTTTACGAAAGAAATTCGTAAAACGGGAAAACAATCTCAATGGAGCGAATATAAAATTAAGACAAAAGAAGGAGATAATATTTTTATAGAGACATATGGAATCCCACTTACGAATAATGGTAAAATTTACGCTATTTTGGGGATTGGTAAAAATGTTACGGAACGCAAAGTCGCTGAGTTGAAACTGAAAGATTCTGAGGAGATGTTCAAGGCGATTTACAAAGAGGGTCCAATTCCTGCTTATACATGGCAAAAATTAGGAAATGATTTCATTTTAATTGATTTTAATAACGCAGCGGAAGAAATTAGTAAAGAGCATGTCAAAAATTTCATAGGGTTTAAAGCTTCTGTAATATATAAGGATCGTCCTGATATTTTAAATTATTTGAGATTATGCATGGTCAAAAAAGAACGTATTAGCGCAGAAATAAAATATAAATTTAAACTAACCGACGAAGAAAAACAAATGTTTGCATATTTTGGCTATGTAAATCCAGAATTAATTGTGGAACATGCTGAAGATATCACCGTACGTAAAAATGCGATTTTAAAACTTCAAGAATCGGAGGAAAAATATAGAGATATGATTAACAATTTAGATGTTGGATTTTATCAAGTCACTTTAGATGGAATCATGCTAAATCATAATCCAGCTCATAATAAAATCATGGAATATGATCCCTTGGAAAGTTTAATTGGAAAAAACGTACATATGTTTTGGCAATATCCTGAACAAAGGGATATATATAAAGAAAAATTATTTAAAGACGGTTTCGCTAAGAATTATGCGTGTTATGCCCAAACTCGTACAGGGAAAAAAATTATTGTCGAATTAAATTCTCACTTAATTTTAGATATGGATGGAAAACCTATCAGAATTGATGGCACTTTTATCGATATAACTGAGAAATACATATTAAGTGAGAAATTGCGAGAATCAGAAAGAAAATATCGATATTTATATGAAAATACTCCATTTTCAATTTTATTGATTAATTCTCAAGGAATTATTGTAGATTGTAATCCAAAAACTGAATCTATGTTTGACAAGAGTAGAGATGAATTTATTGGTAAGAAAATTCAAGATACTGATATTTTTTCTTCCTCGGACCTACTAAGTATTTTGGATCTATTCAAACGATTTTTAAGTGGAGAAGATTTACACCGAGTAGATTTTAGAGTCATTAAAAATGATGAAATTGTAATATGGGTTAATTTACAAGCGTCTATAATGAAAATTGGGGAAGAAACTTATGTTCAAGCTCTTTTTACAGATGTCACTCTCAAAAGAGAAGCGGAATTATTAGTTAATGAGGAAAATAGAAAATTAAAGGAATTAGAAAAGATTAGGAAGAATCTAATTTCTCGAGTCTCTCATGAATTAAAAACACCTCTT
Source organism: Promethearchaeota archaeon (assembly GCA_019894955.1). Lineage (GTDB taxonomy): Archaea > Asgardarchaeota > Lokiarchaeia > Sigyniarchaeales > SOKP01 > SOKP01. The sequence goes on from JAGXNQ010000045.1 coordinate 1,947, forward strand.
GTGTCTATAAGTGGGGGCACAGAATTATTATTAACAGCTTATAATAAAGATTTTTCCTCAGAAGCATTAGATATTCTAGAACTTATTGAGAAAGGAGGAAAACGATTAAAACATCTTGTAGATAGTTTAGTAGATATCTCAAAAATAGATTATGGAAAATTTGAACTAGAGATGAATTCAGAAGACATCAGTGAGATTATCAGGGAATGCAGTAATGAAATAACCTACTTACTCAAAAATCGCAAAATTAACTTGAATCTTTCCATACCAGATAGCCTGTATATTAAAATAGATCGAATTCGGATGGAACAAGTGATTATAAACTTACTCTCAAATGCTATCAAAAATTCACCACCAAATGGAGAAGTAAATGTCATCTTGAAAAATTACGATGATTGGGTTGAATTAATCGTTTCTGATATGGGGATTGGTTTAACAAAAGAAGAAGTTTATTCATTATTCACTCGTTTTGGGAAAATTGAACGAGTTGGTGAAGGTTTTGAGTATTTGGATATTCAAGGCTCAGGTTTAGGTTTATTTATTGCACAAGAAATTGTAAAATTACATAGGGGAGAAATAAAAGTTTTATCAGATGGAAGGAACAAAGGAGCAAAATTTATTGTAAGATTACCATATCATTAATATTATTTAAATGTTAAAGGACTTTAGCCATATGATAACCTTTTTCAATCAACTCATAATTCAAAAGTCCTAACTTTTCACCTAACCTATTATGAACAACTTTTTTTAAGTTTGTGAGATTTAAATCGGGGAGTGCTTTAGAAAGAAGCCCTAAAATTGGAGTGTTTATTACAGGATTTCCATCAATCGTTAAATCTTTTTCAAGAGCTAATTTGCTGATATCTGCCACCACAATTTTGGTTTCATTGCTAAAATTAAATTTTTTGGAAAAAAATTCGGGTTCTTTATCCGAATTGATAATAAAAATTCCGTTTTTACGAAGCGAAGATATTACTTCGTAATCTAATACAGTTTCATCAAAAACTATTAGAATATCAGGATTTTGTATTTGTGCTCTATCCCAAATTTTATGATTTCTTGATAATTTAGCATACGCTTGAACAGGAGCGCCCCTTCGTTCAGCACCAAATGAAGGATATGCGTGAACGTCAAGAAAGTTCCCACTCATATATGCTGCTTCTGCTATGACTTCGCACGCTGTAACTGCTCCTTGTCCTCCTCTCCCTAGTATAATTAGAGTTATTAAATCATTTTCTGGACTGATTTCATTCATTATTATCCTAACTTTCTAAGACTATGTGTAATATTGTATATGTAAGATACTTTTTAATAAATAATTTCGGTAATTAAAATAGAATCAAATTTTATAATATATTATTCCCATTTCTTATTACAATAATCAAAGAAGATTTTATCATGAAAACTGGAACAAGCTTTTTTGAAGGAAGAGAAAATAAGAAGTTATTCTATCAATACTGGTTACCAGAAGATGAGGAGATCAAGGCGTATATAATAGCACTTCATGGTTGGGGGACACATTCTGATAGAATGAAAGTGCCTGCTGAGTATTTTATTCAAGAAGGATATGCGATTTATAGTTTCGACTTAAGGGGTCATTGGAGAAATGATGGTGGAACTCCCGGACATATTGATAGCATGGATCATCTTCAAAAAGATATTGTTCTTTTTATGGATGTAGTAAAGTTAGAAGCTAATGAAAAAAAGATTTTTTTGATGGGTCAATCATTTGGGGGATTAGTTTGTTTATTATACGCGATAAATCATCCAAGTTTACCGGGAGTTATAGTTTCTTCTCCAATGATTCGCTTGGCTAAAAATTATTCATTTACTAAAAAGCTTGGTAAAAAAATAGCAGCACCTTTATCAAAAATCTCTCCTAACAAAACGATTAAAATGGTGATTGATCAGAATTTTTTAACCAGTGATCTTAAAATCTTAAGAAGTCATATTGCAGATAAGAAGAAAATAGATTTTATATCATTGAGAACTGCAACGGAAATGGAACGAACCATGAAGTCGGTAATGGAAAATGCTTCAAGACTTCTATGCCCTATTCTAATTTTACAGGCGGGAAAAGAAAAAATAAATGACAATGAAGCTACAAAGATTTTCTATGAAGGAATTAAAAGCCAAGACAAAAGATTACGAATGTATGATGGGTTCCTCAATGAATTGTGGAATGAGAAGGGTCGCATGCAAGTATATAGAGACATGTGGATTTGGCTAGAAAAACACAAGTAAAATCATAAATCAAGGAAATTTATCATATAACTTTTTAATAAATTCTTCCATTTCTTTTTGTGTTTTCTTTTGAAATGCAATTTCTCCACATTTATCTTCTAAATCATACCAACGTTCGATCATCTTATTGTTCATTAAGGTAAGAGAGGATTTGATTAAGAACATGAATGATTCTATTCTTTTACTGAAGGTTCTAATGAATTTTTTAGTTTCAATCTCTAATTTATCTGGGGAAAATATCCTAGTTGGGAAATTGAGATTTTTTAATTCTTCTAATCCAAATTCATCTGCTGTAAATAAGATATTTTTTGCATACGACAATCCAAATGATAATAGTGGTAAAATAGTCGCACCTGTTTGAGGATATATTGAAATGGCGATTTCTGGCATCCTAAAGAACATTTCTTCTTTAGGTTTATCAGAAAACATTCTCAAATCAGAAGCCATTATTAATTCCATTCCGTATCCTATAGCTGTGCCTTGAACTTGCACAATAATAGGTTTTTTCATGAGAAGCATATATTTCGTATTTTTTCTTCCATATATTCTCATACTCTCTAAATATTCCAAATCACTAGGAGTGGTACTTTTTATATCTATACCAGAACTAAATACTTTATTTCCCGTGCTTTTCAATAAAATGCACTTCACATTTTCGTCTTGATCTGCTTTTAGGAGTGCCTCATTAAGTTTCTTCATTAGTGCCAAATTGAATGAGTGAGCTACATTTGGTCTATTTAAGGTAATATATGCAACCCTTCCTTTTACCTCGTAGAATAAAATCCTATCATCTGACATGTTTTTAATCACTTTATTTTTTTGATATTGTTGAAAACACGTTGAATTATAAAAACTTTAATAGATAGTGAATAAAGCTTAATTTGCTTGTTTCGTGCTTTTTTTCAATTATTTTTAAAAACATATGCCCGAGCTATTTGAGCTTCGTTTTCCTTGGGTTGAAACTTTGGATATAACACCTTGGATTTAAAATGTGTTGATTATTAAATCTGTAATAATTAGAATAAATTTCTATTAAATACTTATACTCCACATATATTTATTTCAATAAAAATAATTGATGACATAATGACGAATATCACTACTTCTGACGATCTTCAACTAAAAGATCTCACCCCCATGATGAAGCACTGGTTCAGCGTGAAGCAGACTTATAAAGAAAAATATCCTAATCACTTAATTGCCTATAGAATGGGAGATTTTTATGAGTTTTTCTATGATGATGCTGTTAGAGTATCAACTCTATTAGGAATCACTTTAACTCAGAGAAAAATAGGTTCTGATGCGTATCCATTAGCAGGAGTTCCTTATCACGCTGGAAGTTATATAAAAAATTTAGTTAACTTAGGACAAACGGTTGTTGTAGTTGATCAATTAGAAGATCCTACTACAGTGAAAGGGAGAATAGTAAAGCGAGGAGTAGTAAGGATAATGTCTCCAGGAACTATAATAGAACCCGATATGCTTAATTCACAAGAAAATAATTATTTATGTTCTTTAATCAAGGAAAAGCGTGGTTTTGGGATAGCATTTGTAGATATATCAACTGGAGAATTCGTCACCACAGAATATTTAGCAAAACTTGATGATTCCCAAGGAAAGATGTTAAGTCTTTTTTCACAATATGATCCTGTTGAAGTCATTATTCCATCTGAATTAAAGAATGATGAGAAACTCTTTCTAATTTTGAATGATTTAACAAATGCATTAATCAAACCATATGACGATTTTGCATTTAATTTTGATAATGCATATAGTATAATCACTCGACATTTTGGGATATCTAATCTTGAGGGTTTTGGGATTGAAGATAAAAAACTCGCCATTCAGGTTAGTGGTGGATTGCTTACATTCTTGAAGGAAACTCAAAGAGATATGCTTCCCAACATTTTTAAAATTAATATGATTCAAGAAGGAAGTATATTACATCTTGATTATATTACTCAAAGAAATTTAGAACTGGTTACTTCCTTGTGGGAAAAAGGAAAGGATGCAACTTTATTTTCTATTTTTAACCTTACCCATACTCCGATGGGAGCCAGATTGCTAAAAAAAATCATGTTACAACCACTCACTAATAGCGAAGAAATTAATCAAAGATTAAACATTGTACAGAAATTTAAGGACGATGTGTTCTTAAGATCTGATTTAAGAGAAGAATTAAAAATATTAGGAGATTTAGAGCGCCATATAAATCGCATTAATTATTCTAGCAATTCTAATGCAAGAGATTTAATACATATCAAGAATTCTTTAGAAAAAATTCCTAAAATTAAGATATTATTAGAGAAATCAAAGATCCCTGAAATTGATGATTATCTAGGACGGATCAAAGAGTTCCGTGAGATTAGAAGTTTGATCGAAGCTTCAATAAGGGAAGATCCACCAACTTCCATAAAAGAAGGAAACATGATCAAATTTGGTTTTGATGAAAATGTTGATGAATTGATGGATCTCTTGCAGAATGGAAAAAAATACATTCTCAACTATGAGGAAGAGCAAAAATCGCTATTGAAAATGACTACTGGATTAAAAATTGGGCATAATAATATAATGGGATATTATATTCAAATAACCCTTAATACTCTAAGAAATATAGCAAAGATACCAGATGAATATATTGAACGACAAACATTAAAAAACGCCAAGAGATATACCAGTGCTGAATTGAAAAAGTTAGAAGAAAAAATAGTATTTGCTGAAGAAAAAATAAATGTTTTAGAATATGAAATATATAGTAAAATTCGAGAAAAAGTAGTAGGAAAAACTGTTGATATATTAGAAACTGCTAAAAGTATAGCATTCATCGATGTTTTGTCTTGTTTTGCTGAAATTGCTGAAAAATATAATTATTCACGCCCCATCATTTCTCATGATGATAAAATAATTATAAAAGAAGGAAGACATCCTGTAGTTGAACAGATCAATCTCACAGATCAATTTATTCCTAATGATTGTTATTTAGATACACAAAAAGAGCAGATTTTGATAATTACTGGTCCAAACATGGCAGGAAAAAGTACCTATTTACGACAAGTAGCACTGATATGCATTATTGCTCAAATGGGATGTTTCGTACCCGCAAAATCGGCTCAAATTGGAATTATTGACAAAATTTTTACCCGTATTGGTGCTTCAGATGATTTAGCCCGGAGATTAAGTACTTTCATGATTGAAATGACTGAAACAGCAAAAATTCTTCATAATTCAACACAGAAGAGTTTAATCATCATAGATGAATTAGGAAGAGGAACAAGTACAAGCGATGGTCAAAGTATCGCGATGGCTACTCTGGAAAAATTGCATGAAATAAAAGCTAAAACACTCTTTAGCACCCATTATCATCAATTAACTGAAATTGAATTGTCTAGGATTAAAAATTATCATTTAGATATTATTGAAAACGATGATGGAAGTATAAACTTTATTAGAAAGTTAAGAACTGGGAGTACAGATAAATCATATGGAATTCACGTGGCAAAGTTAGCAGGGCTCCCAGATGATGTTATCATCCGTGCTTTTGAAATTCTTGATCAAATTGAAGAAAAAGACCCATTCAAAGCCACAATAATAGAAAACGGAAATGGAATTGGAAAAGGTAAATACATTGAAAAGTTTATAGAAGAAAAGAAAATAGAATTAGAAAAACTAACCATTGAAGTACAAAATAAATTAGGCGAATTGAATAAGTGTGAAGAAGATTTACGTGAAAAAGAAAAAATTTTGGGAAAAAAAAGTTATGAATTAGAAGAAATAAATAAAAAACATGAGTTAAAATTAAAACAATCCAAGCATAAGGAGGATGCTAAAGAAAATCTTTCTAAAAAGAAAAAATTAGTTCAAACAACTTTATTCCCTCCTATCAATAATTTGGATAATTCACTTAAAGATTTGATTAAAGAATTAAAAAAAATTGAGCTTAATTCAATGACACCAGTTGAGGCAATGAAAAAGTTAATCGAATTTAAAGAAATTCTAATGAAATCATAAATTAATCACAAGAACTGACAAAAGAAAAATTAACTTGGAACAAGCCAAATATAATATGTAAATAATGGGATAAGCCAAGCAAAAATAACAATATAAATGGAGAATATCGCAATTAAGGCAAAAAGGGCCTTCCTAATCTGTGTATGTCTTTTATTATTTATTATGCTTTGAAGAAATATCATTATGATTATACTAAAGTAGAGAAATTGTGAGGGTTGGACGGCTTTCGTTAATATTGAATTAAATAAGGTAATAATAGATGCTAATGCATCTGCACTTGTAGATGCTGCTGGTGCAGTACCTCCAATTCCAGGAGTAATTTTTGACCAATTAATAATTAACTGTATTGTATAATCAGGAAAAATTAGATATGGTAATAAAAGAATACCAAATGGAATCAAGTAATAGAATACTTCCTTTAACTTAATCTTCTTCAAAATGAGCAATACAGGGAGGTATATTATGGAATTAATTTTAAAAGTAGCTAAGGCGAAAAATATACCTGATGCCCATTTTTGGTCTTTTTCTAAGTACTTATAAGATAGAAAGAAGAAAAGCATAACCACGAAATTACAATTACCATAATAAGCATCATTAATGAAACCAATATATATAAAGAGATAAATCGCCAATTGGTCAATTCTATATGTTATCATAAAATACGCTTTATACGCAACATAACTAGTTACAATCAACCGTAAGATATCCCAAATTAACATGCTAATAAAGGATTCAAGCACACCGAATGGAAAAAAAATAAAATACCAAAAATACAAGTAATAAGGAGGGAAATTTTCTAATCCATTTTGATTCCATCTTACAAGATTTCTAAAGTCATTATCTCTCGAAGCTTCGATTAGATAAGGGAAGTCGAAATATATTATTAATATTCTAGATAAAATAAAAAAGATTGTTGTAGCTATAAGAAGTAAAACCATATTTCTGGGAAATTCATTACTAATCTCTTTAAAATTAGAAGTCAAAATTATCTTTCGAACCAAAATTTAAATTATATTAGATAATTAAGGTAAATTTTTAAGACTTTCTAAATAAATCGATCCTTTTTAGTTATTAGACTTCTTAAGATCTCAGTACCTTTATTTCCAGCCGCAATTCCAGCTTCTTCCATTGTTTTCAATATTGATGCATGGATCCTACCTCTGATGGCACTTATTTACTTGAGATTTTCTCTAATTAAATTATTTAAACCTTAATAGTGCATTCTTTTAAAAAATAAGAAATGCTTAGTAAATAACAACGTTAAAAAACTATTTTAATTGAAAATTATGAGACCTAAAATTCAAAAGCTACAAGATGCAGAAAAGATAGCTGCTGGAGAGGTTGTTGAACGTCCCGCTAATATTGTGAAAGAATTATTAGAAAATAGCATTGATTCTGGGGCGAATGAAATCCGTATCCTGGTGAAAAAAGCAGGAAAATCTTCAATACAAGTTATTGACAATGGCATCGGAATTCATCCAGACGAAATTGAATTTGCATTTCAAAGATACACAAGTAGTAAGATCAGAAATATTCAAGATCTTGAAAATCTCACCACTTTAGGTTTCAGAGGTGAAGCACTTGCAAGTATTGCAGCTGTTAGTGAAGTTGAAATAATGTCTAGGATTAAAGATACATCAACTGGAATCAGGTTGTTGATAAATGGAGGGATTATTGTTGAAAGAAAAGAAGCAGCGTGTCCAATTGGAACAAATATCAAGATTAGTAATTTATTTTATAATACACCAGCAAGACAGAAATTTCTGAAAAAAGATAGCACGGAATTAGGACATATTACAGACATTATACAACGATATTCACTTGGTTATCCGAACACTCATTTTGTTTACATAAATAATGATCTAACCATTTTAAACTGTCCAGCATCTAATGATCTCAAAACTACAGCATACCATATCTACGGGAAAAAAATAGCTCAAGCTTTAGACGAAGTTAACCATGATGAACCCAATTTTAAATTATATGGATTAATAGGGGGAAGAGATGTTGCTAAAAAAAGCAGGAATCAATCAAGTTTTTTCATTAATAAAAGATATATCATTAGTGATTTAATATATAGAGCTGTACAGGAAGCTTATAAGGGGACTCTAATGATTAGCACATATCCCTTTTTCATATTATACATGGATATAAATCCTTCGATCGTGGATTTTAACGTACATCCAAAAAAACTAGAAGTGAGATTTGAAGATGAACAATATATCTACAATAAAATTTTTTCTATTTTACGTCAGTCTATCAAAGAGAATTATATGAAAGATGAAGAACTATCTTCTACGGATTTGAAATCTTATATATCTACTGATAGTATCAGGACTGAGAGAGATGTTCAAGAAGATCAAGATCAAAAAATAGAACAAGAATTAATAACCGAGAAATCAGTTCAACTTCAAATTACAGATCATTTATATGATAACAATAAAGAAATCTCCGAAGCAGTATTGAGAGAGAAATACGTGATTGCTAACAACTTTCCAAAATTAAGGTTAATATCTAAAACGGGACAATTAAGCAATAAAATATATGTGATTCTAGAAGGAGTAAACCAAGATGGAGAATCAGGAATGTACATCTTGGATCAACATGCTGCCTCCGAACGGATAACTAAGGAATACTTCCTCGAGCAATATGAATCCTCAAAAAAAAGCAGGCAAACGCTTTTAATTCCGCTAACAATTGAAGTATCTCCCAGTGAAAAATTCTTTTTACTCTCAAATATCTATGAAATAAAAAAGCTTGGATTTGATTTTGAGCATTTTGGTGGGAATACATTCATACTGAGAGAAATTCCTGTAATTTTAGAAAAAAATATCAAGGCAAATATCATTAAAAATATCATAAGCGATATTACAGATATTGGAAAGGATAGCAGTTTCTCAGAAGTTAAGGAGAAAATTATCAATTATTTAGCATGTCATAAAAGTGTAAGAGGAGGAGATAATTTAAGTTTAAAAAATGTTCGCAAACTTATAACCGAATTATCTAAACAAAAGGATCCATATCATTGTGCTCATGGTAGACCCACATTGAAATTTATTTCCTTTAAAGAAATGGATAAGTTATTCAAACGAATAGCATAAATGATTTTTTTATATTAAGAGTTAAATAAGATTATTATTATTTTTATATTATAATTAACTTGATCATCATCACTACGGATGCCAGAGAAGAATAATAAGAATAGTGAAGAGATGAATGAAAATATCTCCAAACCATCTCAAAAACTCCAGAAATATGAGATTCTTTCTAAAATTTCAGATTTAGAAATAATAGCTAAAAAAGCAGCAATGCTTGGAAACTATGATGATTCCATTCAATATGCCGAGAAGATCATCAGACTCTCAATTAGAGGAAATTTACCAGAACATATTAAAGAACAACAAAATTTCTTGAATGAAATCGCAGAAAGAGTACAAAAAGAGTATACTATAGATGAAATTCATTCTGTTGGGAATGGCATCAAAAAAATATATGAAATGTTGATTGAGGGAGAAAAAATTCAAGAAGCCCATATTATTTTAAATGACTTTAAGAAAAACTATAAAGATATTTCCTATTTTAATTCTATACCATTAATTCAAGAGATATTAAAGCGCGATAATCAATTATGGATTTCATATCAATCAACCTTACAAAAAGATGATAAAATTCATAATATTGAGAATCAGAAAGAGGTTTTTAAGAGCGAGCTTGAAGAAATTAAAAATTTCTTAAAACGAATGTAAACTGAACTCTTAGATGAAATTATGCTTTTGAGAAGGCTATTCCTTCAATACCTTGTATTCCTTCTATTTGTCCGAAATATTCTTCGATTTTATCAGTACCACCCCATTCCTCAGGATAACGCACTCTAACTCTTGCCTTTTTAAGTCCAAATGCTACAGGATGGATATCATAATTTTCAATAACACATGTATCTGGAATAACAGCTTTTAACTTACTGATGAGTTCTTTAAAATCCACATCCATTTCTTCTGGAATAACATCAATTAATGCTACGAATTCTCCCATTTTAATCGCTTTTACTATTTTTTTTACGGTCCCTCAAATTCACACTTCAAGCATTTATACATATTCCCGGTAGTACGACAACGCTCACATCTCCAAATAGTCACGTCTCCACACTGTGGACATGGAAATCTTACAGCATTCTCGTAAGGAGTAATTGGCTTGTTGCAACTGAAGCAAATATTTTTTTTATATGTGGACATAATTCTATATGACATTTTTGATATTATAGGATGATTTAGTAAATTCCATCTGACTTTAATTATTTTCGGTTTTAGATTCTAAATTATTCCGTGCCATTATGAACTACCCAAGCATTCTTTTTGCATTAGTAAAAGATAATTAAACTTTAAATTTATAAACAACATAATTAAAGTATATAATCTGCAAAAATGATAATTTAACAAAAATATGATGAATCTGGATGCCAGAAAATAAAGTAAAGAAATATTTCTCTCTTATAGAAGCATGGGCTTGGTGTGACATATGTGATGATATGGTTGCATTAAAATTAATCAAGAAAGAAATTATTGATGGTTTGAAAATGGGGATGTATACAAAGGAGTACAAGCACGTGAATAAGTATCCTGATCAAGAGGATCCAGAAGATCTTTCAGGCCAGGAACATACAATTTATATATACATCAATGACAATTATGATATTACAGGCGTTAAATCATTTTTTGGAGATTCTCCAAGCATGTCAGATATCGGAGCCGCAGCAATTCAAGCGGGGGAAGATGTCAGAATTCCAATTGTTGTGAAGGATGTACCTGAAATGAGCGTGCATTTAGGCATGCTTACCATGGAAGAATATAAGTTATTAAAAGTGTGTGATGGGATGTGTGCCGTGGAAGAGGTTGCATCAATTATACAAAAGCCGATTGAGGAAGTCGATAAAATGCTTGATAAAATGAGGAAAAAAGGATTAGTTAAGGTAATTCGTAGATCAAATGCATAACTTATTAAGTTTTAAAAAAAAATTTAAAAATATCAGTTCTTATCCTTAACATAAGATTGTTATATTTCATACTTTTTTTGATAAAAAAATATGAGGAAGATCTACACTGCCAAAAGTGAATGTTAACCAGATTGAAATTGAATATGAAACAATAGGGGACCCGATTTCAAAACCTTTATTATTAATAGCGGGATTGGGAAGCCAATTACTTGCTTGGTCGGATGAAATGTGCGAAAGTCTTGCGAATCTTGGCTTTTTTGTCATTAGATTCGACAACCGAGATATTGGTTTGTCAACAAAATTTGAAAGTGCGGGGATTCCAGACATAATGGAGATTAGTGCAGCATATACTCGTGGAGAAATACCCAAAATTCCATATACCTTGGAAGACATGGCTGATGATGCCATCGGTCTATTGGACGCTTTGAAGATTAAAAAAGCACATATTTGTGGTGCTTCTATGGGTGGAATGATCGCACAAATTATAGCCTATAGACATCCTTCTCGCGTGTTATCGCTCGCAGTAATCATGAGCACTACAGGAAATCCCGAACTTCCACCTTCAAAGCCTGAAATCTTGATGCAATTCTTTGCGCCCGTTCCATCTGAGCGCGAAGCATACATTGAAGAGATGATCAAGCGCGATAGTTTAATTAACGGTAAATTTCCTTATGATGAGAATCAATCAAGAGAGTATAGAACAAACGAGTATGATCGGAGTTATTATCCCCAAGGAATAGCTCGCCAATTAGCGGCAATGGCGGTTCCTGGTAATATTAAGCCTAATATAACTGCAATAACGACACCTACGATTGTTATTCATGGAAGCGATGATCCTTTTAATCTTATTGAAGCGGGTAAAGATATTGCAACAAGCATACCTGGTGCAGAATTATTAATTCTGGATGGAATGGCGCATAGTTTTCCTCGTGAAGTCATACCACGTATTACTAAAGCATTAGTTACAAATAGCAACAAGAAGGGCGATTAGAAATTAGATATAATTTACTTTATTTCCTTCTTCTATACCAAGATGTAAAGCTTTAATATTTATATCAGGATCTCTAAGCCACTCTTTTATTACTTCTTCATAATGTTCTACATTGATAAAAGGAAGTTTTCCAGTTGGAATGGCATAGCCAAGCATGAAAATGTTTACCATTAAATTTGAATTAAAGTTATTTAGACAGATTTTTGTAGCATTGATGGTATGTATATCATTTGAGTATTCTTTTAATATTTCCACGATTTTATCCAATGGAGGGTAAGCTTCTAAATCTGCCGTGATCATCACTCCTGGAATGTCATGTTCATTCAGAACAAAAGTAGTTTTCTGAGAAGCAAAAATACCTCTCCTTAAAGCTTCCACTGGCTCTAAACAGATAAAAATATCAGCATCACCATAACAAATCAGGGGTGATTGAAGGTTTCTTCGTTCATCCTTGAAAATTTTTTTTTGGTATCGAGTATGACTAGTAATAGCTCCTTCTCTTTGTGCGAGCCCGTGCATTTCGCTTCCAAAGACTCGTTCAACACCAGATTTTTGAGCAGCAAACTCAATCAGTCTCTTAAGTGTTATTACTCCTTGACCGGCAGTTCCAGCTATTACAATATTTACTATATCTGTTTCTTTTACTTTCATTTTTTCTAAACACCAAATTTTAGTTATAGAGATTATTAATGCCGAAAAGGCACCTCCTCACCTAATAAGTTTAGGGTAGATTTATGTATTGCTCCGTTAGGACAGATTTGATAGCAGACTCCGCATCGAATGCATCGATCATCATCAATTTGCATGGTCTCATATCCGTCTATTTCTACTCTCCTGATGGCAGGGCAGCTAAGAATTCTGCTACATTCATGACACATTTGGCATCCTGTAATATGAAATAATTCTTCTTGGGCTTTCTCACCTTGACTTTCTATGCTTCTTATTTGTTGCATCCTATATCTATGTGCTTGTAAACCGCACTCTCTTTTGATAATTATCACTTTCAATCCTTTGGCATTTAAAGCTTCCTCGATAGATTTAGTTAACTTTTTCGGATTATATGAATCCTCTACTCGTAACCAAGGTACTCCAAGAGCTCTACAAACTTTTTCTATGGAAAAATCCTTATTAATTAAATATCGAAGAACGTCATTTTGGTGCCCCGTCATTGCGGTCCACTCGTTATCAAAAATTATCAATAAAATATTAGAATCATATCCTATTGCTTCTGCGAGTGGTGATAACCCCGTATGGAAGAAAGTGGAATCTCCAATCATTGCAAGGACTTTTTGATCGGTTTTTGTAGACATTCCAATAGCTGCACTCAAACCTCCTGACATGCAAATGATTAAATCACTGCATTGCTGAGGTGGAAAGAAAGACATCACGTAACACCCTATATCTCCGCAAACTACAGTATTTTCTAATTGATTAGTAGCTTTTAAAATGGAATAAAGTGTAGCACGTTCTGGGCATCCTGCACAAAAGGTAGGAAATCTACTGGGTATCATTTCTTTATACGAATTGAAATAATCTATTGCTTTAATCATCTGTTCATTTGGTTTTTTATGAAAAATTTTAGCTAGAGTGGTAGCTACTAAACCCGTTGAAAATTCATTAAATTTAGGGAAATACTTGCTTCCTATTATTTCAACATTTAATTTTTTAATTTGAGCTATTTCAGAAATTTTTATTTCTAAAAAAGGTTCTAATTCTTCGATAATGATGATTTTTTCCAAATCTTGGATGAAATTAGTAATTTCTTGGTAATTCAATGGATAAATCATCCCTAATTTTAAGATTGGTACATTATAGAGCTCCAATTGATGCAATGCTTCCATTGTGTATCCAAATGGAACACCACTCGTAATGATGCCAATCTTGTTATTACCAGGATAGATTTTATTCAATCCTAAATCTGGAATGGCTTCCCTTAAACGTTCAATCCTTTCATATAATCTCACGTGATTATTAATAGCGTGAGGTGGTAATGAATTGAATTTTGGTATGTTTCTGATGAATTCACCCTTTTCTTTACCTTTTTTTAGAGGTTCAAGTTCCACAAAACCTCTAGAATGTGCGTTTCTTGTGGAGGTTCTTAAATTGATTACCAAATCATATTTCTCTGATAGATCAAATGCCAATTTAACCCAATCCTTACATTCCTGAGGTGTATGGGGTTCTATTGTAGGTAAATGGAGCATCCAAGCATAAAATCGCTCATTTTGTTCTTGATGTGATCCTAAAGAACCAGGATCTGAACCAACTCCTATTACCATGGCACCAGGATTAGGTCCATTTAGAGCTATCACGCTTAAAGCATCGCTAGCGACATTTAAACCAACATGCTTCATGGGATTAAAGGTTCTAACTCCAGTCCAAGCGGCTCCAGCACACGAAGATGTAGCTACCGCTTCATTAACTGCCCATTGATGAACTAAATAGTCCTTTAAATCAGGATTTTCAGTAAGAACTTGATGAAAATATTCCCCAATATCACTGGTGGGGGTGCCGGGATATTGAGACACGTATGATACTCCTGCTTCAAGGCAACCCCTAACTAGGGCTTCATTGCCGAGCATGAGAACTTTTCCGGTTTCATCGATAAATCTGCTGTCACTTTTCAATAATAAACACCTTAAAAACATGCTAAAATTATTAATTCAAAACTGCTGAGAACAAAAAAATCTTATGATTATGAATTACGAATAACCGTTTTGAAAATTAATAATTAAAATGTTTCATATTTGTACGTAACATGTCTGATCAAAAAATATTTTATAAACACTGGCCAGAAGGAGTTCCTAAAGAAATTGATATTCCAGATAAGACTTTAATAGATTTTCTTGAAGACTCGCAAAAAAATTATCCTAACAACATTGTCACTTACTTCATGGGATTTGAACTTACATATACAAAATTACTAGACATTGTGTATCGAACAGCGACTAAACTCAACGATCTTGGAATAAAAAAAGGTGACACGGTTGCAATCCAGTTTACTAATAATCCCGCGTTTATAGCTTATTATTATGGCATTCTAAAAATAGGAGCTGTAGTCACCCCAATCTCCCCCTTGTTCAAAAAATTGGAAATAAAACGCCAATTAATTGATAGTGATGCGAAGATGTATATTGGATGGGAAGGCTTCTCTGGTTTAGTTGATCCAATTATAAATGAAACAAAAGTGAAGCATAAGTTCTATAGTAATCTTTCTCCTTATTTAACTCTGGATCCGATGGCTCCACCCGAATTTGAAATGGGTGGAGAACCTACGTTTGAAGATATGATAAGAGATACGGAACCAAAACCTCCGCAAGTCCAAATTACTAGGGAGGATTTAGCTCAATTACAATACACAGGTGGAACAACAGGTTTTCCAAAGGGAGCAATGTTAACACACGGAAGCATTGCAGCAAATGTGTTCCAAGCTGAATCTTGGTTTGTTGAAAAAGAGTTAGGAAAAGAAGTATTGCTCGCAGCTTTGCCTTTTTATCATATATACATGGGATTCATGATGAACATGTGCATTCATAATGGCTGGAAGCTCGCTTGTGTTTTTAATCCCCGAGAAGCTCATGAAGTCATTGAAGTCATTGAAGCGGCTAAAGTTACGGTTTTCCCCGGTGTAGCTGCAATCTATAATAATCTAAATATCTATGAAGGAATTCAAGATCATGATTTATCGAGTATTAAGTATTGTTTGAGTTCAGCGGGTCCGCTACCAGATGACATCAGGAAAAAATTCGAAGAACTTACGGGAGCAAAACTTCGAGAAGCATATGGTTTAACTGAGATGTCGCCTGCCGTTACTGCAAATCCATTTGAAGGAAAATTCAAAACGGGAACGATCGGAATGCCATTTCCCAATACGGATGTAAAAATTTGTGATGGTGACGGCAATACCTTAGGAATTGGAGAAGTTGGAGAATTAGTTGTCAGAGGCCCTCAAATGATGAAAGGGTATTATAAACGAGAAAAAGAAACAAGTGATACTATTAAGGATGGATGGCTTCATACTGGTGATGTTGGTGTAATGGATCAAGATGGCTACTTCGTAATTAAAGCTAGAATCAAAAACTTAATTAAATATAAAGGGCACTCAGTTTATCCTCAGGAGGTGGAAGATTTACTCTACTATAATGAAGCCATTAAAGAATGTGGTGTTATTGGAATAGTCGATGACGAAGGAAAAGAAAACATAAAAGCGTTCATTGTATTGAAAGATGATTTCAAGGATAAAGGGATTAAAGAACAAGATATCATTGAC